>JANXZD010000435.1 GCA_025355705.1 Bacteroidota bacterium
TAAATTCGAGGGGTTTTAGAAAAAGATTTTTTGGGAAAAATACGCTAGAACAAAATCGGAGAAAAAGGTTGGAAATGAAAATGGATGTACCAATACCAAACCCTGTTTTTTTTGTTCCCAACCACCTGCCCGACTGAGCCATTCAGGCGTGGAGTTTGGGAACAAGATCTATTTCATCAATTCAAAATAAAATTCCTTATTTCGGAAATATAGATCGCCTCTCCCATTTTTTCCGGAACATCGGAATGACCAGCACCAGGAACGGCGATGAATTTTTTCGGATCATTTGCATTTCGAAAATTAATTTTGCCATTTTTTTCAATATCAATGAATTTATCATCCATACCATGAAGGATTAATACAGGTGAAGTAACGAGTTTGATTTTCTCAGCATTATTATATTCTCCCTTCATCACAAATGTGCCGGGCAGATCCAGTAATGTTCCGCTTTGCGTCAATGCGGTCGCAGAAGCAAATGCTGCTTCAAGAATTAATCTTCTTGGTGTAAATGTATTTGAAGCAAGATGTGTCGCAGACGCTCCGCCGAGAGAAAATCCGTACACCGTAATTTGACCGTCACTATAACCTTTAGATTGCAAAAAATTATACGCGGCATCCGCATCGGAATAGATCCCGGCTTCTGTCGGCTCTCCTTCGCTCAATCCATATCCTTGGTAATCATAGATGAACACGTTGAATCCCATTTTGTAGAACAACTCAACTCTGTCCCAATAGAATTGAAGATGGTCTCTGTTTCCGTGATTATACAAAACAACATTCTTTTCTCCGGCAACAGATGACTGTACAAAATATCCGTAGATCTTTTTCCCTTGTGAAGTCATTACTACTTCTGTGCGCAGCGATTCAGGTATGACTGTTGTCCGAAGATTGTATGCTTTCAATGTGTCATTATTGAACAATGAATTGTCGAGATCGAAACAGCCGCACAACACAATCGTCATACTGACGAATGTCAGCATCTTTGTTAAAGAATAGATTCCGAATCCGCTTTCGGCGTTTCGGAATGACGAATACTTTCGAGTATTTTTTTTCATTTCAAACTATATTGTAATCCGAAAAACAATCCGATATTCCCTTTTCCATTGAAAGAAGCCGATCCTTCAAAAACTCCGTGACGTGTATCGCGGTTCATTGCCAGCCATTTTGATTCGATCTGCATTTCCATTCCATCCGTAATAGGAAAACTGTAACCGATAAATGGTGAGACAAAAAGATCTGACGTGGTATATTGATAAAGATTATCTGCACCGAAATACAATAACGAATGTTCCCCGATCAAATAACTTCCCGTTAGTGTACCTGCTGGATACACTCGTGTCGTTTTTCCTCGAAATGCATCCCAAAAAAAATAGATCCTCCCGTTCAATGTAATTTCCGGACGAATACCTTTTTCGGGAAGAACGCGCGTTGAAAATCCGCCATCAAGTCCAACGTCTTTGAATAATAACGCAGTGATGTGTGCGTTGCCGTACAATGTAAGATTTGGTTTATAACCATGCATTACACCAACATTCAAATATGGAATTGGAATGGCAACTCCACCGAATGGGATGATCGGTCCACCGAGCGAAGCGATCAACTCGGTCGATCCATCGTCAATCGGACGGATTGGCTGTGTGATTCCACAACCAACGATGAAAGAAATAGAAATGATGATGAGCGCAATGAAAAATTTCATTATGGTAATTTTACCGCAGTCCATGTTTCATAAAAACTGATCTTGGGCCATCCAGATTTTACCGCTTGTGCAGTATACGATCCGTTTGCCGTTCCGGTCGATTTAAAATATCCATCAAACTTACCGGATATTGTAAACCCTTGATATGCTTTTGAAAGCGCAACATTGAATGTCCCATTACTATTCATTATACCGATAAGGTCAATATCTCGTACCAATCCAACTCCCTCAAATTGGATATCCATTTTTCCGGTAATATCATACCGAGTAGGAATGATGCTATTTTCGATCTTGAAGTTGAAATTTTTAGTGAGAGTGGTTCCAAGCCAATTCCCAACAATTTCATTTGCTTCCAGACTTCCCGGAGCATAATAGAACACCGTTTTTATTCTCTCGGTGTACAAACTTGAATTGGTTGGATGAGTTGCCCGCGCGGTGATAATGCGAACTCCTTGATTTAAACCAGTAACGGTTAATCCAAACGATCCATCGGATTGATATTGAATGCTATCTTTTGAGAATCCTGAGTTTGGTTCTGTCACCTTTAGTTTGGCTTGCTTCTGAACAAGACCGAAAATCGAAACACTGTTTTCAAATATCAACGCTACATCTGGCGGATTGAGCGACAAACCCGGAGCAGTATCAACTGTACGAACATTGACAACGACCGGTTTTGTCACTGCTTTTCCTATTTGTGCAGCGATCGTTGCATATCCTGGACTCTTGGCGGTGACCAATCCTTTGTTCACTGTTGCAACAGCGGAATTTGAAGAATACCATTGCGCATCAGAAGCGTTTACATTTAGAAAGGTAGTATCAACAGTCCGAACGGTATACGATACATCCGTCATCACTCCGCTGTTCGTTATGGTAATTTCTGATGTGTTGATGATACTTCCGGTCAATGAAAATTGTTGTGTCTCGTTGTTTGCGCTAAAAAAGACCGAATCTCGTTCCGGCTGCATTCGCAATGAGGAATATTCCGGCTGCGCAACGGTTTTTTCTTCTTCTTTTTGACACGACGACATAACCATCATTAGTGCAATACTGACAAATAAAAGTCTCATAATTTCTCCTTAAAGGATAATAACAACTCCGGCACTTAAACAGACTCCGCCAAGTTTCGGGATAACTTTCCCTTGGTCATTACGATCTTCTGAAACCATATACGAATAATCACCTTCAGCAAATATATTAATCGGTCCAAGAATAGAAATCGTTACTCCAAGTGAAACTCCGCCCCCTTTATTTTCTGACTCCTGGCGTATCGTAAGTTCATTCACTACAGGATCATTTGTAGTGATTGTTTCTTCAGCTTTTGTAACAACATAGAGAAGGTCAGCATAGAGCGGTGAATCGTCAGAGAGTAATCGGATCCCAATACTATAAAATTTTTGTTTCCAATCCGCTTTTCCACTGACTTCAATGTTTTGTACCAACGATGTTCCCCGTGCATAAAATTCTCGATATTTTCCGATCAACAGTAATTGCTTGTTGCCAATACCGGCCACATAAATCCGAGACACACTTCTATTAGAATAGATTGAATTGAACTTCGACGCATCGATTGCAAAATTACCTGCCGCTCCTCCGAACAAAAGAGAGAGTGAACTCTTTTTTTTCTCTTCAATTTTAGTCTCTTCGCGGTCCTGACTTAAACTTGGATGGGAAGTTAGAAAAAACATTATAGCGATAAGGAATATTTTCATAATGTGCTCACGACATGGGAATGGATTCTGAAATAAATTATGACGGGAACTTCATTTTAAATTGTTCAGGAACGTGTGCAAGTTTGCGCTCTTCATAATTGAAGAATGCAATGCCGGTCTTTGCACGAACAATTTCTCTCCCGGTTTCACGTTCCCGGACAAGATAATAAAAATCACATCCGAAATTCGAAAAATCTTTCACGGCAATTTGGATACGAAGAGATTCTCCATAAAATGCTTGAGATTTATATAAGACAACAGAGTCCGACATGATGATGCTCACACCTTCGACATTGAATTCCGAATATCCATGGTCCATTAGAAATCGTATTCGTGAGTCGTGAAGGATCGAAAGGACAGAATCATTTCCCAGATGACCGCCGTAGTTGATATCCGAAATACGGATGGGAATTTCAGTCGTGAAATTGAAATGGAGAGGTAAATCAATTTTTATGCGTGGCATTATAAATATTCATCGGTAAATATTTTCTATATACAACCCTATATGAAGGTTGATATTTTACTTCATAG
>JANXZD010000436.1 GCA_025355705.1 Bacteroidota bacterium
TCTGGGCGTGAACCTCAGCAACTGTTCGGGCATCTGCCCCAGACGCCTTGTCCACCTTGACGTCCGGCGCATCGATGGGGCCTTTGGTCAACAACCATTCCACGTTCAAGATCATTTTTTTCAATTCCGCGCAAAAGAATACCAGCATTATCACCAGCACGTACTTCATCAAGTTCCTTGCGGAACATTTCTGCGCCGGTAATAACCGTTTTTTTGTGAGCACCAAGACCAATAACTTCAACTTCATCACCAACTTTTGCATGACCGCGTTCAACACGACCCGTTCCAACCGTACCGCGACCGGTAATAGAGAACACATCTTCAATCGGCATTAAGAATGCTTTTTCAACATCACGTGTTGGCACAGGAATATATGCATCAACAGCATCCATTAAATCCAAAATTGGTTTATAATCAACATCTGTAATCGGTTTGTTAGCAGCAAATGCTTCAAGAGCTTTTGTAGCCGAACCACGAACAATCGGAATTTCATCACCAGGAAAACCGTAGGAAGTTAATAATTCGCGCAATTCCATTTCAACAAGATCTAACAATTCCGGATCTGCAATATCAACTTTATTTAAGAATACAACAATTTTCGGAACACCAACTTGGCGTGCAAGCAAAATATGTTCTTTTGTCTGCGGCATCGGACCATCCGTTCCTGCAACAACAAGAATTGCGCCGTCCATTTGAGCAGCACCGGTAATCATATTTTTCACATAGTCAGCGTGACCAGGACAGTCAACGTGAGCATAATGTCTATTTTCAGTGGAATATTCCACGTGAGCTGTTGCAATTGTAATACCACGTTCACGCTCTTCGGGTGCATTGTCAATTGAATCGAATGTTCGAACGGTTGATAATCCACCCCCTTTTAAAGAAAGTGTCATTGTAATAGCTGCCGTCAGAGATGTCTTGCCGTGGTCGACGTGACCAATTGTTCCGATGTTTACGTGCGGCTTACTGCGGTCAAATTTTTCTTTTGCCATGAGGATTTCTCCTTATTTAATTTGTGAATGATTTTTTCTAAATAGTCTAGATACTAAGCGTTCTTGCCTTTTACTTTTTCAATAATCTGCTCGGAAACAGAACGCGGTGTTTCATCATAATGATCGAACTGCATTGTATAGAGCGCGCGACCTTGAGTCATTGAACGAAGTGAGGTTGAGTAACCAAACATTTCGGATAACGGAACCATTGATTTGATCACTTGCGCATCTTTACGAGGCGTAATGCCTTCAATTTTTCCACGGCGCGAACTCAAATCACCCATCACATCTCCAAGATAATCTTCGGGAGAAACAACCTCGACAGCCATGATCGGTTCAAGGATAACCGGATCTGCTTTTCTTGCTGCCTCCTGAAATGCCATAGACCCAGCAATCTTGAAAGCCATTTCCGATGAATCAACATCGTGATACGATCCATCAAATAATTTAACTTTAACATCTTCAATAGGATATCCGGCCAGAATTCCGTTCTTCAACGCCTCTTGAATACCAGCTGAAACAGGTTTTATAAATTCACGAGGAATAACACCGCCAACAATCGCATCCTCAAATTCATATCCCTTTCCTTTTTCATTTGGTTCAAGCTCAATCCATACGTGACCAAACTGACCCTTACCACCTGATTGGCGAACAAACTTACCTTCAGCAATAACTTTTTTGCGAACCGTTTCTTTATAAGCAACCTGTGGTTTCCCAACATTCGCTTCAACTTTGAATTCACGCTTCATTCGGTCAACAATAATTTCTAAATGTAACTCACCCATACCGCCAATGATCGTTTGACCGGTTTCCTGATTTGTTGAAACACGAAACGTCGGATCTTCCTCTGCAAGTTTAGAAAGTGCTTCACCCATCTTCTCTTGATCAACTTTTGTCTTTGGTTCAATCGCCTGATGGATAACCGGTTCAGGAAAGATCATTTTTTCAAGAATAATTTGATCGTCTTCGCCGCACAACGTATCTCCAGTGCGTGTATTTTTAAATCCAATAGCAGCAAGAATGTCCCCAGCATAACCTTCTTCAACATCTTCACGATGGTTAGCATGCATGCGTAGCACTCTACCAATACGTTCTTTCTTTTCACTTACCGAATTATATAAATACGAGCCAGCTTTTACAGTTCCACTATAGACACGGAAGAATGTCAACCGACCAACGTATGGATCGGTCATAATCTTAAATGCGAGCCCCGTAAATTTTTCATTGTCAGCGATTTTACGGCTAACAGTATCTTTCATATTCGGATGATGTCCAGTGATCACTCCTCCTTGAATATCAAGAGGGGATGGTAAAAAATTTACAACCGAATCAAGCAACATTTGAACGCCTTTGTTCTTGAATGAAGAACCGCATAACACCGGAACAATAGAAACTTTCAAGCATGCTCTTCTAAGCACATCAATAATTTCTTTTTCAGAAATTTCTTTCCCCTCCAGATACTTTTCCAACAGTGAATCATCTTCATCAGAAACCGCTTCTAACATTTTTATACGAAACTCCGCAGCTTGTTTTTGTAAATCATGGGGAATTTCAATTTCATCCCACGTCATACCATTTGAGTTATCGTGAAAAACGTGAGCTTTCATCGTTACGAGATCGATAATACCTTTGAACATTTCACCTTGTCCAACTGGAAGCTGGATCGGAATTGCATTTGCTCCAAGACGTTCTTTCATCATTTGCACCGCACCAAGAAAATCAGCGCCAACACGATCCATCTTATTCACAAATGCAATACGCGGAACTCCATACTTGTCAGCTTGTCGCCACACTGTTTCTGATTGAGGTTCAACACCACCAACAGAACAGAACAAAGCAACAGCACCATCAAGAACGCGAAGTGACCGTTCAACTTCAATCGTAAAATCTACGTGACCAGGCGTATCAATAATATTGATGCGGTGATCTCTCCAAAAACACGTTGTCGCAGCAGATGTGATCGTAATTCCACGTTCTTTTTCCTGCTCCATCCAATCCATCGTTGCAGCCCCATCATGGACTTCACCAACACGATGCAAGACACCGGTATAAAAAAGAATACGCTCAGTCGTAGTGGTTTTACCGGCATCAATATGAGCCATAATACCAATATTACGCGTATGATCTAATGAAAATTTACGAGGCATACAATTCCTGGAAC
>JANXZD010000437.1 GCA_025355705.1 Bacteroidota bacterium
TGCATATGTATAATCATACACATTTTTGATATCAAACTTTCCAAATTTTATCAAGACATCACCTTTTAGTAGGCCCGCTTTTGATGCTGGACTATTGTCCCGAACGCCCGCTAACAACATACCATCGGCACTTTCTGAATAATCTGGAATCGTACCGACAAAAACACGAAATCCTTGTCGTGTTCCCTGTTGAGGGGCTTGTGTCTTAATATAATCGGGACGAGATGCTGTTGTATCAATTTCAACTGTAAGTTTAGATGCATATGAAACAATCTGTGCGATCCCCTCAGCATTAATTTTGTCTGCGTCATCCGAAGGTTTGTGGTAATCATCGTGTAATCCAGTAAAGAAGAATAGCACCGGAATTCCTTCTCCATAAAAAGACGCATGATCACTTGGACCATATCCATCTTTTACGAATTTCAATTTAAAAGTAGAATCAGTATTATATTTTAAGACCAAAGATTCCCAACGTGATGATGTCCCAGTTCCTTGGATCGTAAGAGTTTGATCTTGTAGTCTTCCAACCATATCATAATTGATCATGGTTAATGCTTGTGCAACAGGTAATTTCGGATGTTTAGTGTAATAAGCAGATCCGAGAACTCCCATTTCTTCACCGGAAAACCCTATGAAAAGAACATTCCTTTTCAAAATATTTTTGTAAAAATTCAGCTCTCGCGCAGTTTCCATCATAGCAGCTGTTCCGGATGCGTTATCGTCCGCGCCATTGTGAATTTCATTACGATCTGGTGCAAGTGATCCGGAACCAACTCCGCCATATCCTAAATGATCAAAATGTCCGCCAATAATAATATGTTCGTCGTTATCATTTACTTTTAACAGCCCAATCACATTTGAAGTTTTCTTTTTTATTTGAATAACTTCAGAAGAGAGGGAGACCGTCACATTCTTTAATTCAAATGATTGCTGTTTGTTTGTTCTACTGATACGTTTTTGCAATGAATCAATAGTGAGTTTACTATTTTTTAACCATTCATTGACAATTGATCGAGAAACAGAAAATACTGGAATCCCTGCATCACTTGTTGAATTATCATATTTCAGTTTCACTAAATTATCCGATGAATCATCTGATGTTGAAGTAATAAGCAGCAACGCCTTTGCTCCTTTTTCGCGGGCTTGCAGTGCTTTATATCGCAACGCAGATTGTTTAGTATACTTTGAATGTGGGCTATCTCCGTCTGGTGCATATCGTAACGCAATTACGATTTTATCTTTTGCATCAATTTTAGCATAATCATCATAAGTAGAATCGGCACTCATGCTATATCCTGCAAAAACGACTTTTCCTTCAGCAGAAGCATTGGTCGAGAAAGAAACAGGAATAAAATCTTTTTGAATAGAATAGCTGTTTGTTTTCTTTCCAAGTTTTACTGTCAACGAATTCTTCTGACCTAATTCAAGCGATTTTACTACTTCAAATTCCTGGAAATAACTTCCGTTATCTCCCATTGGTTGCAAACCTAACAAAGCAAAGTTATCAGCAATGTATTTTGATGCTTTGTCGTTTCCTTTATCACCGGTTCCTCGTCCTTCAAGTTCATCAGAAGCAAGATAGTTTACATGTTTTTTAACAAAGTAGACTGATGAATCTGGAACCCAATCTGCGATAAATATGTTAAATTCATGCTTAGATTTTGCATTGCGGTTTGATACAAAAACAAGCTTCTTTCCATCCGGACTAAACATTGGAAACCCATCAAATCCCGGACTAAATGTAACTTGTTCAATATTTCTTCCATTAAGATCAACTAAGAAAAGATCAAAGTTATATCCCTTAGGATCATTTACATTGCTTGCAAAAATAATGTTCTTTCCATCAGGTGTAAAAAAAGGAGCAAAATTTGCAGCACCATTATGAGTAATTTGCCGTTTTCCTGTGCCGTCAACATTGATGGTAAATAATTCCATTTGTGAAGGTTTTACAAGTTCTTCTTTGAGTAGATTTTCGCCCTCTTTGATTTCCACAGAATCGGTAGGGTGATGTGCACGATATACGATCATTTTTCCATCAGGAGAAAAGAAAGCGCCGCCATCGTATCCTTTGTCATTAGTGAGTCTTCTAACATTTTTACCATCTGCATCCATTATATATAATTCAAGGTCAGCATCGCGCGAAGATGTAAATACGATATGCTTACCGTCAGGGGAGATCGTAGCCTCCGCATCATAACCTTTCGATGCTGCGAGTTTTTTCGGATTTGATCCATCGGCATTAGCGATATAAATATCATATGCGTTATACACTTCCCACGTATAACCTTTTGAACGATCAGCTCGAGGAGGGCAGCCATCATTTTCATCGTGAGTTGATGCGTAAACGATTTTTTTACCATCTGGGAAGAAATACGCACAGGTCGTGCGGCCTCCACCAGTACTTACAATTTTACTATTGCTGCCATCAATATTCATTGTAAATATCTGATCGCACTTGTATTGATCTTTAGTAGCTTGATAGATTAATTGTTTCCCATCTGCAGAAAAGTACGCTTCTGCATTTGAACCACCAAAGGTAATTTGCTTAATATTTGAAAAATACCGTTCTGTTTGTGCAAAAAGTGCAGCTGTAACAAAAAATAAAACAACAAAATATTTCATGTAACTCTCCCATAATTTGAATTAAATGAATTTACAGATAAGTTACTCCTGAATCAAGGTTTGTCTATTATTCAAAATGAAAAAATCGTATATTCATTTGTCACTTAAAATTCGACTTTATTATGTATAATAAATCTCTACATCGTTTTGCTTTCTTCACCGCATTCAGCACTTTTATTCTCATTTTTGTTGGCGGGCTCGTTACCAGTACCAGTTCCGGTTTATCTGTTCCAGATTGGCCTACAACTTATGGACAGAATATGTTTACATTTCCAGTCGACAAATGGATTGGAGGAATAAAATATGAACACGGTCATAGACTTGTTGCTTCCTTTGTTGGATTCCTTACGGTAATTCTTGCTCTCTGGCTTGCAATAAAAGAAGATCGAAGGTGGGTGAAATATCTCGGTTTTTTTGCTCTTGGTACAGTTATTATACAAGGAATTCTTGGTGGGTTGACAGTAATATTCCTTTTGCCGACGGCAGTTTCAATGGCGCATGGAATGTTGGCACAAACATTCTTTTGTGTCGTTTCATCGATTGTAATTTTCACTTCAAGATGGTGGAGGAGTGGAGGAGAGCGATTTGATTTTACAAATGGGAAATCACTTCAAACAATTTCTATTCTCGCAAGTATTGTTGTTTTCCTACAACTTGTTTTTGGCGCTTTACTGCGCCACACGTATTCGGGATTATCTGTGCCGGATTTCCCGTTTGCCTACGGGCAGCTATTTCCTACTCTTTCAACTAATGCCGTCGAGAGATATAACCAGGAATTGATTGCGAATGGAATTAAATGGCCAGGCGATAAACAAATTGAAGCATATCAAATTGTCATTCATTTGATTCATCGATATTGGGCATATGTTGTAGCATCAGTTGTTATTTTCTTCGGGTACAAACTTTGGAAATCAGTAATATTGCCGATACGATTACGCAGAACTGGAATCTATTTATTGATTTTTGTTCTAATTCAATTCACTCTTGGAATCGTTACTGTCCTTTCCCGAAAAGAGTTTATCGTAACTTCATTTCATGTTGTCATAGGCGCATTAATATTAATGACCTGTGTTATTGCCACTATTCAAATAGCACGATTACGTTGGTTTAATAAAAAACATTTTTATAAATGAACAATGAAACTACATTGATATCTGAAGAAAAAATAAATAACAGAACAGTTGGTGAGTTCTTAAAAGATCTTTGGTTATTAATGAAACCAGAATTAACACTCTTGTCAGTCTTTACTTCATTGGGTTCCGCATATTTAGCGATTAAAACTCCAGACGCATCTCAATTATTGATTTTCCCATTACTTGCATTAGGTACATTGCTTGTTGGAGGAGGGTCAGGTGCTCTTAATCAGTATTTTGAACGAGATTTTGATCTATTAATGAAGCGAACCCAAAAAAGACCTATCCCTGATAATCGGATAAATCCCACAGAAGCATTGTTCTTTGGAATTGTTATTTCCTTAATAGGTTCTGGATTATTACTGATTGTAAATTGGTTAGCAGCTTTATTAGCAATTTCCACTTTAGTTACCTATGTATTTTTATACACTCCCTTAAAAAGAATTTCTACCATTGCAACTATTATCGGAGCTTTTCCTGGTGCCTTACCCACGTTAATTGGTTGGGCTGCAATACAAAATTCACTTTCAAGTCAATCTTTAACTCTTTTTGCAATATTGTTTTACTGGCAAATGCCTCATTTCTATTCAATAGGTTGGTTATATCGTAATGATTATGCTAACGCCGGCTTTCGTCTTCTTACAAATTTAGATCTTAAGGGATGGAAGGTATCCAGACAGATTGTGATAAATCAAAT
>JANXZD010000445.1 GCA_025355705.1 Bacteroidota bacterium
ATGAAATTAAAAAAGACAGAATTGTCTACATTGGTATATTAAAGGCGTTAGATAAAAATTTTATTTGACATTTGTTCAATGAATTTTCATTTAAAAATCTATCCTGTTTTAGTTCGATGTCCTTTATCATAACCTCAATCACTCGTTTCAGTTTTTTTATTCCTCTCTTCACTTGCAGATATACATTTTTTTTCTACCTTTATTGTAATGATCTCCATCGAATATATACTATTGATCGCCTGCTCGTTGATCCTGCTCAGTATTGCGATCGCAAAATTTTCCGATAACCTCGGTGTACCAACACTTCTCATTTTTCTTGGCATCGGTATGCTTGCCGGCTCCGATGGACCGGGAGGTATTTATTTTGACGACGCCAAACTAGCACAATCAATCGGTATCATTGCGCTCACGTTCATACTATTTGCCGGCGGTTTGGAAACAAAATGGAATTCTGTCCGCCCGATCATTCGTGAAGCATCCATCCTCGCTACAATCGGAGTTGTCGTCACCGCCGTGGTCATTGCCGTTATTTCTATGGTTCTGTTGAATCTTTCTTTTCTTCATGGAATGCTACTCGGTGCAATTGTCTCATCAACCGATGCGGCAGCGGTCTTTTCCGTTCTTCGCTCCAGCAATGTCGAGTTAAAAGGAAGTTTAAAACCAATGCTCGAGCTTGAATCGGGAAGCAACGATCCGATGGCGGTCTTCCTTACTATTGGAACATTACAGTTGATCACAGATTCCGAAAAGACCGTTGTATCGATTGCGTTGATGTTCGTGTTTCAAATGATCATCGGTGCTTCGCTTGGTTTCGGGTTTGGAAAAGTGATGACGGGAATGTTGAACCGTTTAAAATTATCATATGAAGGGATCTATCCTGTATTTGCTCTGGCGTTTGCTGGCTTTGTCTATTCCGCGACAACACTGCTTGAAGGAAGCGGATTCCTTGCCGTCTATATTGCTGGGATCGTTATCGGGAACAGTGACTTTGTGCAGAAAAAGAGTCTGATCAGATTCTTCGACGGTTTAAGTTGGCTCGGGCAAATTGCGATGTTCCTTACGCTTGGTCTTCTTGTTTTTCCGCACAAGATTGTTCCAATTATTGGGAGCGGATTGATCATCTCATTTTGTTTGATCTTCATTGCTCGACCATTGGGAGTTTTTATCTCCCTCACTTTTTCAAAGTTTTCGATAAATGAAAAAATTTTCTTATCGTGGGTTGGTTTACGCGGTGCAGTCCCGATCATCCTTGCAACATTTCCGCTACTAGCGGGAATACCGGGCGCAGAACTGATCTTCAACATTGTCTTTTTTATTGTGTTAACATCAGCATTGATACAAGGCTGGTCTATCCCTACCGTTGCCCGGTGGTTCAATCTTGCTGCACCGGAAATGAAACATACCCGTTCACCGATGGAGTTTGCGGCGGGAGAAAACTCCGACACACAATTGGTTGATTTTATTGTCCCATTCAATGCGGCAATGATCGGCAAACCAATCGTTGAACTCGGTCTGCCAAGCGACAGTCTTATCGTGGTCATTAGTCGGAATGACGAATATATCGTTCCTAGCGGCGGAACACATATCGAGGCAAACGATACTTTGTTGATTTTGGTGAACAAACAGAATCTCCCTGCCATCAAAGAGATCGTTTTACGATTGAAAGAAATAAAATAACCTCAGCCGCATTGTTCCCGCTGTAATATTTTTCTACATTTCTGTATGACTTTCCTTCTCGCACCAAATGCTATGAAAGGGGCTCTTTCCGCCCTTAAGATCACGGCAATTATCTCAAAAACTCTGCAAAGAAAATATCGGGATACAACAATCGTTTCTTCTCCCATCGCGGACGGCGGCAATGGTACACTTGATTGTTTAATGAATGTGTTGGGTGGAACGATCTACGAACAGGAAGTGACTGGACCAATTCCTTCAATAAGAGTGAAAGCGCGATATGGAATGACGAAAGATAATATCGCAATCATTGAATCTGCCGAAGCAATTGGACTGCAGCACATCACGCCAACGCCGGAAACAATTGCCATCTCAACTACGCAAGGAATTGGAGAATTGATCCTTGCTGCGCGTCAAAAACAATGCAAAGAGATCTGGGTCGGACTCGGAGGTAGTGCAACCAATGATGGCGGCGCAGGAATGGCGAGTGTGCTGGGAATTGATTTAACAGATGAGAATGGCGACCGATTATGTGAAGGAACCATCGTTCTTTCTAAACTCCATTCATTGATGAATTATGAATTAAAAAGGATGAATAGCGTAAAAACTATTGCATTGTCTGATGTAAAAAATATTTTACTCGGTGAGCGCGGAGCGACATACATCTTTGCAAAACAAAAAGGAGCGAATGATGATCAGCTTCCGTATCTCGAAGCGGCGTTGAAGAATTATAGCGAAGTTGTAGAGCAAACAATCGGAAAAATCTTTCACTCGGCTCCCGGAAGCGGTGCTGCGGGTGGTTTGGGTTTTGGATTAATGGCATTCTGTAATACCGAAATCGTCTCCGGAATAGATTTTATCCTTGATACAATTCATTTTGATGAAAAACTCGCTTCGTGCGATTGCGTCATTACCACAGAGGGGATGTTGGATAAACAGACATTGTATGGAAAAGGAATTGCGGGAATTGCAGAACGCGCAAAACAATTCAATAAACCTGTTCATGCATTTGTCGGACGAATACAAGGAAATATCGAAGAACTACAATTAACACTTGGTCTTGCTTCATTAATACAAATTTCTCCCGAAGAACTTTCCACACAAGAAGCGATCCGTGATGCAAGCTGGCTGTTAGCAGACGCGGTGTATCATCATTCATTTTAACCACAAAGAACACAGAGAATACTATGAAAAAAGTATTTTTACTTTCGTTCCTTGTTATCAATATAGCATTAGCGCAAAATATTGATGATCTCGGAATAAAGGTCTCCGGCAAAGGAAGACAATTTGTTTTTACGAATAAAGAAGCAGGGACATTTCATGGTGAAGTGAACGAACAAAATTCCGGCGGTTGGCAGGGGTGGTTCATCAATGCGGAAAAAATTCTTCATGATTATTCCATTTCAATTAAAGAAAAGCAGTTAGATCGAACATCTGCAACAACAATTGTTTTTCCCCATCAGATCGTTCGAACGTATTCCAACGGCATCAAAGAAACGGTCACGATGCTGGACAGTATTGATGTGCTTGTCATCGAAGTAACCCATCCGTTCGCACAGATAACAATCCAGCCGACAGATAATTTCATTCTTGATTCACTTATGAGAACGGTTCAACATTGGAAACGGATGAAAGTAGCACAAAACTTCATTCCGACTGACATTGTTGTTGTACGAAGAATGAAACGAAATATCGTTACGTTCGCTATTGCTGCAGGAAAAAATATAGAACAATTGAATGAACTTGCAGATCAAACCGCATCACTGCCGGAACGATTTGTAGTAAAACGCAAAGAACGATTGCAGCGTTTACTTTCCCTTTCTCCCGTACGAACGAACAGTGCTGAACTGACAAAAGCAATTGCGTGGGCAAAACTTCAAGTTGATGCATTGATCATGAATCAATCTACCGGCGGAGAACGAACAAAAGGGATCTTCGCAGGTTTGCCGTGGTTCAATAATTATTGGGGACGAGATTCGTTCATCTCGCTTCCCGGAGCAACCTACATCATCGGAAACTTTACAGATGCGCGAGATATCCTTCGTTCATATTCAAAATTCCAGGAGCTCGATCCTGCAAATTCCAATTACGGACGAATACCAAATCTTGCAACTCCCCAGTCGGTCATCTATAATACGGCGGACGGAACTCCGTGGTTTTTCAAATCGCTCTATGAATATGTAAAATATTCCGGAGACACTTCGATTGTCCGCGAAATGTATCCGGTAATCGTCAGATCAATTGAAGGAACGATAAAATTTCATTCTGACTCGCTCGGATTTCTAACACATACCGATGCGGATAGTTGGATGGATGCCGTGGGTCCAAACGGACCGTGGTCTCCACGCGGAAACCGGGCTTGCGATGTGCAGGCTTTATGGCATCAACAGTTAATGATCGGTGTCTTCTTTGCGGAATATTTCAGTGAATTCCATACTGCGTCGCGATGGAAATCTATGGCCAATAAGATTGAAAAAAATTTCCAACATTACTTTATCAATTCAAATTCAGAGTTGGTTTACGATCATTTGAATGCAGACGGTTCTCCCTCAACCGAGCTTCGACCAAACCAACTCTTCACATTCGATATGACCATGCCGGAAACGATCCGACAAAATATGGTCCGTACTGTGTTGAACGAATTGGTCTATGAACACGGGACAGCAACGCTGGCCCAATCAGATTCCAATTTTCATCCTTTTCACGAATTCCCGCCGTATTATGTAAAAGATGCCGCGTATCATAACGGTATTATATGGACTTGGCTGAACGGAGCGACAATATACGCAGCAACACGGTACGATCTGCAGGATTTGGTTTTCCCGATAACAAAAAATTCTGTGCATCAAATGCTGAATCGTGGAACGGTTGGAGCATTGTCGGAATTGTTGGATGCTCATCCTCGAGGAGAAAATGCAGAACCAAAACTCTCCGGCACATATTCTCAAGCGTGGAGTTCCGCAGAGTTCATTCGATCGATCTATCAAGATTATTTTGGCATCAGCATCGATATTCCATCTGCAAATATTCGCCTTCAACCGAAGCTTCCCAAAGAAATATCAACGGTGACATTCGATCAACGAATTGGAGAAGGTTCACTGGCAATATCATACCAAAAGAAAAAAGAAAAAATTATTGTTACCATTGACCCTAAGAATATCTCGAAAAAATTCACTGTAAATTATTTATGGGTATATGATAATGGCGATGCTGTGAATGCTGCGTGTGAACTTCTCCCCGATACGATTCTGAAGATCGAGCACACGGCATCAACACTTTCTATAACACAGGGAATGACAATCATTACAAAAGAAAAAAATAAGATTGGGACTTTCCTTCAGGGCTTTTCCGATAAAAAATATTTCACAAAAACAACGCTTGCTCAACCTGATTTGAAAAGAGAATTTCCTGTACTTCGAGGGCCATCTCACCCGCTATTAACGAACGAACAAGTTTGTGCAAAGAACAATTCGGCAGCGTTGTTGTCCGAAAACTCCGATCCTGTCGGCGATGATGCTGGTCTCAACGGAACATATCAATATCCAACAAGCGAACACTTTAAGAAAGGAATTTTGGATCTGACCAATGCTGTGTTTCGGTACGATGAAAAGAATCTCTACTGCACATTATCGTTTGCAAATCTGTACAATCCCGGCTGGCATCCAGAATATGGATTTCAATTGACGATGGCGGCAATTGCGATTAACACCGGGAGCGGAACAGAACGGAATATTGGAATCAATTCACAATACATTCTTGATTCCATTCATCAATTTGATAGAATGATCGTTGTCGGCGGCGGGATACGAATAATGGATCAGTCCGGAAAAATTCTCTCTGAATATATTCCAAAATCTGAAGATATACAGAATACGATCGGTAATGTTAACAGCAAAACCATTGAGTTTAGCATTCCTCTTGAGTATCTTGGAGTACCGAATAAGAGCTGGAAAATGTCAGTTCTGATCGGAGCACAAGACGATCACGGAGGGGCGGGAATCGGTGAATTCCGAACAATTGAGAAAAAAGTAAGTGAATGGCTTGGCGGAGGAAAAATAAATCAGAACGATTCGAACGTTTATGATGTTCTTATAGTGAACTAACACAATTACTTAATCTTTGGAGGCAGTATGTTTTTCATAATTTTTATTATCGTGGCAATTGTTGCGTTTGTTTCCTGGCGCACGATGAGTGTCAATCCTAATACAAAGGGAACTGCAAATATTTCTTTGCTTGTTGCTTTTGGAGCAGGTTTGGTAGCACTTTCAAATTGTTTCACTGTTGTTCCGGCGGGAAATATCGGGGTTATCGATTTTTTTGGAACTGTTTCCGACAACACACTGAAGTCAGGGATTAATTTTGTCAACCCGCTTGCGCGTATCGTCAAAATGT
>JANXZD010000461.1 GCA_025355705.1 Bacteroidota bacterium
ATGAAATGGCCCGTTGGTCACAGCCTGAGCTGAGTTACGTGGCCGGGCTGCTCCACAAGGATCGCATCCAGTACGAAACCCTCGGAGGCAAGATCACTGTTCCCATCGCCTTTGAGCAGAGAGCAGACCGCATCATCAACTCGTTCAGTGCCACTTCCCCCGCAAAGCGACCTAGACCAGTGAAGACTGTCGCCTCCGTCACTTTTTCAACGATGAATGCCGAGATCGATTTGTTCTTTGTCTTATCGGTCACCGCAAGGACAACGAACGTATCCCCCGAAATTGCATGCGTAATAAAATTCTTTGTTCCGTTGATCACCCACTCGTTCCCCTCTTTCACTGCAACTGTTCTCATTCCTCCCGCATCGCTTCCGGAGAAGGCTTCGGTCAAACCCCAGCCCCCAAGCTTCTTTCCGCTGCAAAGATCAGGTAGATATTTTTTCTTCAACGCCTCACTTGCAAAATTGTAGATGTGACTGACACAGAGTCCGTTGTGCGCACAAAGACCAAGCGCAACCGATGGATCGACCTTTGCGATCTCTTCGATGATGACTGTAAAGTCGAGCAACGAAAGAGCTGCTCCGCCGAACTCTTCAGGATAATATGCACCGAGAAAACCAAGCTCCGCCATCTTCGCAAAGATCCCTTTCGGAAATTCCTGCGACTCGTCGTACTTCATCACATTCGGTTTGATCTCTTTTTCGGCAAAATCGCGGGCCATTTGTTGGACCATTGACATTTGATCGGTTGGGGAAAAACTCACTGCAGCTTCGGGCATTTTTGTTCCTTCATATGTTTGATGAAGATCGATTAAAAACTACTCGTCATCCCGTGGATAATGTCATTCCCGTCCCGAAGGGATCCCTTTGGGACGTGCTCCTGGCGGGAATCCATAAAACAAACGTCATGCTGAACTTGTTTCAGCATCTTATAGATCCCGAAACAAGTTCGGGATGACGAATACTCACGAGCCAGAATTCACAACGCCAGACTGGTCTATGTTTTAGCCAATACCGGACGTTGTTGTATGAAAATAGAAAAGGGGGGCTTGAAGTGCAATAGCGAAGAACATTTAACGCGGAGACGCTGAGAATAAATATAAAATACGTGTCATTGCGATCCCGACGAAGTCGGGAGAAGCAATCTGCCCGGGAGCAGGAGAAAAACAAACCACAAAATCGCTAAAGCACAGAGAATGAAAAATTACGTGTCATTGCGAGTCCCGCGTGAGCGGGACGTGGCAATCTGCCTGCGCGTGGGTAAAAAAAAATAGGGGGACTAAGACACAGAGAAAAACGGAGGGATGAACGCAATGCCCGCCCCGTTGTTTGGCAGTAGTTCTTACTTTTTATGCAATATAAAAAGCAAAGCTGAAGTGCGAGTAAAATGACGATAACTATATTTTGCAATGGTTAGATAACTGTAAATCCGATTTCTTTTAAATATTCAAAAGTCGGATCATAAAATTCTTTTTTTCTTGTTGCATCCTCAGAATCACCATTTGGAACAACTATGACCATTCCCTGCCGAGCACGAGTTAAAAGAACACGGTAAGCGTTTTTTAAATAAGTTTGGCGTTCAGTTTTATTAATATTGTTCCAACTATCACCAACGAATGATTTATGCTCCCATCCTTTTTTGCTATATCTAAAGTCTGCATCCCAAGTTACACATGCCCAATCGAGTTCTAATCCTTGAATATCAAATTCAGTCGCAACATCTTCAAGATAATAGGAAGATCGAACATCTTCTTTCCCATCAAGGAACCAATGTATTGGATCCATCGGTGATTTTACATCTATTGCATGTGGTTTTAATCTCTGCGCCTGTGATGAAACAACTATTCCATATCGTTCTGTTCCTCGCGCTTGATTTTTTAGCCATTTCTTAGCTTTTAATAAGTCACGCGTAATAACAATTGGATACTTCTTATTCAGTGTAGCCAACGTTTTTTGCGCGTTATCTCTTTCTAAATCTAGCAACTGCTTTATTAATAAAGAAACATTCTCGGCGCGAAAAGAACGCATTGATACAGAGAGATGTAATTGGTTTTTAATTGTAATATTTGGTAGGTTTTTTATTTCATCTAATATTTTTCCTGCATCATACTCACTATCAGTAAGATGAGATGATATATAAATATGCCAATTCGGGAATGAACGATTTAGAGATTCAATCCATTCACTTATGCCTGCCTCTCCTGTGTTTATTTCTTGTCCTCCACCAACAAGGCAAACAACCACAGCCCAATCTGGATGTCGGTCAAGACAAGAAATTAAAAATTCTGGTTCTGATTTATTAAAGTTTGGAATGTTCTTCTTTCGCAACATGAAATTTGCTGTTTGTTGTAAATTCCATGCTCGTTGAGCTTCATCAAAGAGTGCAACGTGTTCAATAGGTGGACGCTTCGAATCAATAAGACAATCATCTCTAAAGTTGTGAACATTCTGAATGAACATTTTTACTTCACTCATTGCCTCCGTTTTTTTAAGCTTCCTGCCTCTTTCTTTCTCATGTCGTACTTTATCACGAGTCAGTGCTTCACGTAAAATTGCTACAAGAGGACCATTGCCAGAAAGGAATACACTGTAAAGCTCATTCGTCTTATCAATGTGGGTTGTAGCAATATTTAGTCCGACTAAAGTTTTCCCAGCGCCAGGAACACCAGTAACAAAACAAATTGATTTCTGGGATTTTTCTTTTGAAAAATTAATAATCGTCGATACCGATTCTGATGTTTCACTCAAATTTATTGCACTTGCATCACTACGTGAAATATCTGTTACGGAATGACCATTGTACAATGCCATAGCGGCTTCAACAATGGTCGGAGTTGGGTGATATCTTCCATTCTCCCATTGTTTTAGATCGATATCAATATCATCTGCGAATTTTAAAACATTTAATATTACATCACTTAATAATTCTGAGTTACATTTAACCGGATAAAGCAATTTATCATTTTGTGGC
Source organism: Bacteroidota bacterium (assembly GCA_025355705.1). Taxonomy (GTDB): domain Bacteria; phylum Bacteroidota; class Ignavibacteria; order UBA10030; family UBA8401; genus UBA8401. The sequence continues at coordinate 2,971 of JANXZD010000461.1, forward strand.
GTAGACGGAATTATACTAATTTGATTAATTGCCTTCGTAGCGATTAATATTGGGGCGATAAAATGATTGTGACTGGATTCGTGAAAATTTTTAAGATCCAAAGCATAATCCCATACTTGATCAATCGCTGTAGACAAAAATTCTTTTGCTCCAACTTTAAACTCAAGAACAAAGATTACAGACTTAATAATAATTACTACATCAATTCTTTTCCCCATTCGTGGAATTGAATATTCAAAATAGATTGAACCTTGAAATGGATTTAGGACTTCTTGTAGAATTTTGATTTCTTCTGTCCAAGCGTCACGTTGTGTCTGTTCTAAATTGAAATCATTATTCTTTGCAAGAATACCTAGAATTTCACCTGGAGAGGATTTCTTAAAATTGTCAATTAATTCTGAATAATATTCTCTTTTCATAATTCCTTTGGTTCATTTCAAGGGTAATCGTTGCGACAGTGTAAAGACTTTTTGGGTCAGTTTCTACCGAATTACGATCATTTTCTTTCCCACCCGAACATCACCTGCAATCAAACGATAAAATATACTCTTTCTGAAATTTTTCCCTTTCCACTTTCATTTTGTCCCGTCAAACTGCTTTTTATCTCTGCAAACTCCATTTTGGCTTTGTCGCCTGACATCGCGGCTTTGCAAAGTGCTTTTTGGCGTTGTCAAAATACTTTTCGGTCTTGCAGATTACATTTCGGCACTGTCAAACTGCTTTTTACTGATGCAGAGTCCGTTTTATCCTTGTCGGTCTGCTTCCGGTGGATGCCAACTGCTTTTTCTTTCGGCAGACTCCGTTTTGGGGATGCAGGGTGTTTTTTTGCCCGGCGATTTTATGTTTTTTTCCGTCACGCAGGCAGATTGCCGCGTCGTCGTCCCGCTAATGCGGGACTCCTCCTCGCAATGACACGACATTCTATTTTTCTCTGTGTCTTAGTGTCTCCCGTCCGCAATGTTTTTTGGCGGATGTGGTTTTCTTTTTATCGAATCACTACCATCTTTTTCTGGATACGGACATCCCCTGCCGTCAGCCGGTAGAAATAAACTCCGCTGGAAATATGCTCCGAACTCCATTGAACTTCATACGTTCCTGAATCCTGCCGAGCATCAACAAGCGTTGTCACTTCCCGTCCCAGCAGATCGTAGATCTTCACCGTTACATTCTCCCGTTTCGGAAGAAGGTACATTATGGTTGTTGCTGAGTTGAACGGATTCGGAAAGTTCTGTTCTAGCACGTAATCCGTCGGGCGAACATCCTCTCCGGAAATGATCTTTTTGATCACCCATCCGTCGGGGTCGAGCAAAACAGAGAGCGGTTGTGAGCGGAGCGGTATCGTAAAGGTTTGTTCCAGCGCATTATTAAAAAGAGTCACTGTACTTTCCATCTCTGCAGTTTTGATACGAAAATCGAGCGGCATTGTAAAATAAACAGGATTCGTACGGCTCGTTGGCTGCTTTACAGTAATGGTAAGTTCCGATGAATCACCGGCAGATCTCCAGTTCCACGAATAAAAATAGGTGGGCGTATTCTCTCCGTAGATCCATTCCTGAAAGAAGTAATCAA
>JANXZD010000462.1 GCA_025355705.1 Bacteroidota bacterium
GGATTACTTTGTTCAGCATTCGGATTGATCGTTGGTATTCCCTCGCTTTTTTTTTATAACGTGTTTGTTGGAAGTATATCGCGGCTTGTGCATAATCTTGAAGTTACTACCGAAGATTTTTTTATGTTGTTGAAGGATTCCGAAATTGAACAGAAAACACCTGCTTCAACCAAATCTAAAAAACCTACACGAACCGTATTTGCTGAGGACGAATTTTTTGAACCAAAGAGTGACGAATAATGAAGTTTGAACAACAACACAAAGTTAACCCGAATTTCAATTACGCAACGTTGCCGGATATGCTTCTGCAATTATTGGTTTTTTTCCTGCTTGCATCTTCTTTTGTAACGTTTCGCGGTGTTAATGTACAATTGCCCAAAGCCGCTACCGGTGAAGTTCAGCCAGATCAGCAGACAATCATCACCATTACTGAGAACGGTGATATGTATCTTAACACAGAACAGGTAGTTATTGCTACCCTCGCACAAAAACTAATACCAATCATCGATAAGAATAAAAACCAGATCATTATTGTGCGGGCAGATAAAGCCGTCCGTCTTCAACAAGCAGTAGATGTGATTGATATGGCAAAAGGGATCGGTGCACAACGGTTTTTAATTGCTACGGCATCTGCGGAAGACCAATAATTCACGATATGACACAACAGTATCACACAACATCTCTTGGTTGGGTATTTTCCATTCTTTTGCACACAGGTATTGGCGTGCTCCTTTTTTATTCCTACTTTGTACCAAAGCAGCCATCAACTCAATTTATTGAGATTAATTTAGGATCGATCCCGGGCGGCGACGGATCACTTCCAAAATTTGTTCTTCCTGCAAAAAGTTCGTCGGATGCGTCTTCGGAAGAACGTACACCTGAAATTAACAACCCAACTGAATTACCAAAACGAAGCTTTTTTCCGTTGAATGAAGATGTTATTCATCTTCCTACGACCAAAAAATCGGTTAGTTCGGATCCTACAACACCATTAACTCTTTCCAGCAAACCTGCTCCAAAAATTGATGAACAACGCAGTAATAATTTCTCATCATCCTCAACTGGAAAAAAAGAAAGCGCGATCGGATCTTACAACAGCACGACATCCGGTAATGCTGTTGTCCCGGGACGTGGAGGCGATGGCAAAGGAGGATTTGGCAGCGGCGACGGAATTGGAGATAATGTTTCTTTCGGATTTCAATGGTTGAACGGAGGAAATAGAAAACTGGTTTCCGGTGATATGCCGGTATATCCTTCTGGAGTTGATATTGCCGCACAGATCAAATTAAGAGTAGCGGTATCTTCAGATGGTAATGTCCGATCTGCTACTCCCGCACAAAAAGGTGATACTCGTTTAGAAAATGCTGCAATCAGCAAGGTAAAACTGTGGAAATTTGAGCCACTGTTAAACGCACAACCTCAGATCGAACAAACCTGCACCATCACTTTTAATTTTACTTTAAAGTGATTATTTGCTGTTCCAATCATACTTAACTTACCCGCATTTTTTTCCGTTTTGTAGTTTTGTAAAAACCTATCTTGTAAAAACCCCATAATTCGTTAAAAACAGCTCATTTTTGATGGCATATCGTTTGTTATAATCTCTATCAAATAGGGGAGATAACAATGGCAACAGTTCAAGAAATATCCGTAACAAACAGATTTATACCCCGTTCTAATCCAGAAGAGCTGGAACGTCAAGTCACCGCTTTTTCACAAAACAAGCAGATTAAAATATTGGGGAACGCAATCCCGGATTATTTGATTGTGACCAATTCACAATGGCAGATCGTCTTTGCAAATGAACGTTTCATTAAATATCTCGGAGTTTCTTCCCCCGGCGATATTTTCGGAATGCGAATCGGCGAAGTTCTTTCCTGTGATTCTTCGAAACAAACATCACTTTGATGCGGTGCAGCGGATGTTTGCAATCTGTGCGGTGCGTATAAAGCATTTGTCGCTTCAGAAAAAGGACTGTCGGATGAGCAGGAGTGCAGTATGATATCCGGACGTGATCATAAGAATATCGATCTTCGAATTAAAACTTCGCCGATTGTTATTGAAGGCGAACAATTTACATTATTCGTGTTGACCGATATCACCGGTGAGAACCAACGAAAAGTTCTTGAACGAATATTCTTTCACGATCTTGCAAATAGCATCGGCAGTCTACTGGGTTACGCCGAATTGATGAAAGATGCAAAGCCAAATGAATTAGAACAATTCCGCCATGTTTTTTTTGAAATTACTCAGTGTATCTCCGATGAAATATTCATCCAACAACAATTGACAGCGGCAGAAAATCACGAGATAGAAATACAACCTTCAGTAATTCATTCGCGTTCGTTATTAAATTCGGTAGCCGAAATGTACAGATATCATAAAGAGGGAAAAGGAAAGTCTGTTATTATTGATCGTAGCGCTGAAGATTTTATGTGCGTGACCGATGATGTATTACTCCGCCGAGTGATCAGTAATCTGGTAAAGAATGCCTTAGAGGCTTCCAGTCCCCATGATGTTGTCACAATTGGATGCATCCGAAAGAACCAAGGATTGGAATTTTCTGTCCATAATAATGCCGTGATCCCAAATGATGTTCAACTGCAGATATTCAAACGTTCCTTTTCTACAAAAGGAGTTGGGCGAGGTCTTGGAACATACAGTGTAAAATTATTGACGGAAGAGTATCTGAATGGAGTTGTTTTATTCAATTCAAACCAACGCATCGGCACAGTATTTTCGATCATCATTCCGGAAAATATCAAAAATTATACACAGGAGAAAAAAGGAACTATTCTTACATTTTCGCAGACCCGTGTGTAGCGAACTCTATTTTTATAACCGTCACTGAATGTTTTTATTCCAAAGAGGATTGACTATGTTTACACAGAACAACAAGAGGAACATCATTCCATTTTCACAATATGGTTATGATCAACATGAGTCCATGGATATTTCCTACGGTCACCGCACCCCAATTACTACTCTGTCGGTCGATATTCTGGAGTTGGTTTGGGACAATACGAGTGATGGTATGCGTTTGACGGACGGCGATGGTATTATCGTAGCTGTCAATACTGCATTTTGCAATTTAATTCACAAACAGGAATCAGAGTTAGTCGGCAAAGAGTTTACCGTAATGTATTCTTCTAGTGCTGATGCGGATAAATTACGTATACAATACATGCGAAGCTTGGAAGCCGGAAGTTTTCAAAAGAAATATGAAAAATCCCTTCCTCTCCATGATGGGACAACAATAGAAATCGAGATAACGAAAACGGATCTTTTAGATGATGCTCAGGAGCGGTATTTGCTTACAGAATTTCGTGATATTTCCGAACGAAAACGATGGGAGCGGAATGTTCAGGAAAGTGAGCTCAATTATCGTTCGCTGTTTGAACATGCAGTGATGGCAATGTATCAGTCTACGGTCGAAGGGAGGTTTGTCAACGCAAACAGTTCAATGTTAAAATTACTGGGTTATGATTCGTTATCTGAACTACGAAGTATCAATATCGATATGGAATTATATTCCAATCAACAACATCGAACAGAAGTTGTAGAAGCAATGAAAATTGATGGCGCGATCAAAGGGAAAAAACTTCAATTAAAGAAAAAAGATGGAAGTATTATTCACGTGCTGTTGTATTCCAGGGCAATTACTATTGATTCCGGTACGATCACCGGTTTTGAAGGAACTCTAGAGGACATCACGTTTCGGAAAGAAACCGAAGAAAAGATCTCGAACTATGTTGCTATGCTGGAGACCCTGCAACAGGAATTGACCAGGCTAAATGCCCAGAATGACAAATAAAATTCATTTTGAGACTACTTCTAATTGATTCAGACACAAATTTAGTTCAAAACCACGATTTTTATCGTGGTTTTTTTGTTTTTTATGAATCCTTTTCTTCACTCTCTGCATCATAATAATGAATAAATTTATCTTCTACTCTAATAATGATGCGATAGTAATTTTAAACAATGAAAACAAAAGATCCTAAAAAAATATTGATTATCGGAGGAGTTGCCGGCGGTGCTACTGCTGCTGCTCGGATTCGAAGATTAGATGAATCTGCAGAAATTACCGTTCTCGAAAAAGGACCGTACGTTAGCTTTGCAAATTGCGGGCTGCCGTATTTTATCAGCAGGGACATTCGACGGCGTTCCAGTTTATTGCTGCAAACTCCGGAAGGATTCTTCAGCCGATATCGAGTAGATGTTCGAACAAATACTGAAGCAGTACAAATCCTTAGAGAAGAAAAAATTGTTATTGTGCGAACCCAGAACGGCGAAGAAAAGATACAGTACGATAAATTGATTCTTGCACAAGGCGGTTCACCAGTTGTTCCTCAACTCCCAGGAATTACACAAGATCATGTCTTCAAACTGTGGACAATTCCTGATATGGATCGGATACATAAATTCATTGAAGAAAAAAAACCGCTCAACGCAATTGTTGTCGGTGGTGGTTTCATCGGTCTTGAAATGGCGGAAGCACTTCATGTGCGCGGAATGAACGTAACAGTTGTGGAATTAGCACCCCACGTGATGATCACGATGGATAGTGAATTTGGAGAAATGATAAAAAGTGGATTTGAAGAGAAAGGAATTTCTTTAAAAACAAAGATCGGTCTTTCGGGAATCAGTGAAAGATCAGTTACACTTTCCGATGGCTCTACACTAGATGCAGACATGGTATTACTCTCGGTCGGTGTTCGGCCCGAATTATCATTAGCAAAATCTGCCGGACTCACTATCGGCGAAAGTGGCGGTTTGGTCGTGAATGAATTCATGGGGACAAATGATCCGGATATCTTTGCGGCGGGTGATATGGTCGAGATCGTCAATAAAATTCATGGAAAGAAAGTGAGAATTCCATTAGCCGGTCCCGCGAACAGACAGGGAAGAATTGCCGGCACGAATGTACTAGGCGGAATGATGAAATATAACGGCGCACTCGGAACATCAGTTGTTAAATTATTTGATCGAACTGCTGCATCAACAGGGCTTTCAGAAAAGAGCGCACGCGATGCCGGTTTTGCTGTGGGAGTTGCGTATGTTTTCAAAGACAATCACGTAACATATTTCCCGGGTGGAAAACCGCTTGCATTAAAGATAGTGTACGATGTTAACACCAAAATGCTTCTCGGAGGGCAAGCATATGGTGAAGTTGGTGTGGAAAAACGCATCGATGTTCTAGCAACTGCCCTTCACGGTAAAATGTCATTGGAAGATCTTTCGGAATTGGATTTGGCATACGCGCCGCCGTACAACAGCGCGAACGATCCGGTGAATATTGCATCCTTTGTTGGACTCAATCACATCTCAGGATATAGTTCGCTAAAGACTCCAACAGAAGTATCGAAGGAACTTTCTAAAGAAAAAGGATTGATTGTAGATGTTCGCACAGTGGGGGAACAATCAAAAGCTCCATTGGATAACGTTCTGCATATACCAGCGGATGAAGTTCGTGATAGATTGTCAGAAATTCCAAAAGATGTGAATATTTATCTGTTGAGCAAAGATGGCTTTTTAGGTCATACGACTCTTCAAATTTTAAAAGCTGAGGGATGGAAAAATATTTATAATATTGCCGGCGGATACTTTGCCGCTAAATGGTTCGATAGTTGGAAATTTTCAAAAGTTATTT
>JANXZD010000480.1 GCA_025355705.1 Bacteroidota bacterium
CCAGGGACCCGATAAACCACACGATCATTATTTTGTAAAATGGTCTGGCTTGGCAAAAGGGGACCATCTGGTTATAAAAAAAATAACAAATGAACAACAATTATATTCATTTCGAATAGAAGAAAATTTATGAGTGAAATAAATAAAAAACCACGCGTTGCAACAGTATGGCTCGGCGGATGTTCGGGCTGTCACATGTCATTTCTGGATCTTGATGAACGATTGATTGAACTGGCAGATAAGATCGACATTGTGTTCTCGCCGATCGCTGATATCAAAACATTTCCTGAAAATGTCGATGTAACATTGGTTGAAGGTGCGGTATCGAACGACGAGAATGAAGAAATGGCGCATCGCATCCGAAAAAATTCTAAATATGTCATTTCCTTTGGAGATTGTGCTACCACGGGCAATGTCACTGCAATGCGAAATACGTTTACCAATGAAGAATTGATCAATCGCGCGTATGTGGAACTTGCAGATATTTGTAATTCGGTTCCGAACGATCATACATTGATCGCGAAATTACTGGAACAGGCGCTTCCGTTGCATCACGTTATTCGCGTGGATGCATTCTTGCATGGATGTCCGCCAACACCGGATGAGATATGGTTTGCAATAAACGAATTGTTACAGGGGCGCATTCCAATATTTAAAACACAATTTTTACGATACGGTTAAAATATAAGTTGTATTCAAATTGAATTAATTCACCACAAAGGCGCAAAGACACCAAAGATTAACAATCTAAAATCATAGCGACTTAGCGGTTTTAAAATAGAGAAAAATATGTCGAATGTTATTACAATTTCACCGGTAACACGAATTGAAGGTCACGCAAAGATCACCATCCATCTCAACTCAAAAGGGGAAGTGGAGGATGCTCGATTTCACGTCAATGAATTCCGCGGCTTTGAAAAATTTTGTGAGGGGCGCTTGGTATGGGAAATGCCCGGATTAACATCACGTATTTGCGGGATCTGTCCCGGGAGTCACCTTGTCACTTCGGCAAAAGCCGGAGATGATATCCTTGCGATCGGAATTCCGGAGACAGCGGAGAAACTTCGCAGAATTTTGACACTGGGCCAATGGGTTCAATCTCACGCGCTCAGTTTCTTTCATTTATCGTCTCCCGATTTCTTATTGGGATTTGACGCTGATCCCGCAGTGCGAAATATCTTCGGATTGATGCAGCACGATAAAGATTTTGCTCGGCGGGGAATTCGCCTTCGCAAATTTGGTCAACAGATCATAGAATTTCTTGGCGGACGAAGAATCCACACACCGTGGGCAGTTGCCGGTGGAGTGCGTGAACCGTTCACAAAAGAAGAGCAAGAAAAACTTCTCGAGTGGTATCCCGAAGTAAAGGAGACAGCTCTTCTTGCTGTTGATGTGATCAAAAAAACTCACGAAAAATTTCACGCAGAGATCCCGAGTTTCGGAAATTTCCATTCGTTGTATGTCGGTCTTGTTGGTCCGAAAGGTGAATTGGAATATTATGGCGGGACATTGCGGATTATGGATAGCGGCGGAAATATTATTGCTGATAATATCGATCCACGCGAATACTATAAACATTTTGGAGAAGCAAGCGAATCATGGTCGTATTTGAAATTCCCATATTACAAACCGCTCGGATATCCGAACGGAATCTATCGGGTCGGTCCGTTGGCACGGTTGAACATTTGTGATTCTATTGAAACGCCTCTTGCAGAAAAAGAACGAAAGTTGTTCAAACAGTTAGCGCCGAAAATGGAATCAGTGAACAATTCATTCTATTACCATTACGCAAGAATGATCGAAACAGTGTTTGCCGTTGAAAAAATTGAAGAGCTGCTCCACGATCCGAGTATTCTCGGAAAACATGTTCGATCGAAAGCAGAGATCAATCGATTGGAAGGTGTCGGTTTTGCAGAAGCGCCGCGCGGAACTCTGTTCCATCATTATACTGTTGATGAGAACGGTGTGATTCAAAAAGTGAACATGCTTATTGCAACGGCGCAAAATAATATGGCTATGAACCGAACTGTGAAACAGATCGCCATGCGGTTCATCGACGGAAAAAAAATATCTGAACCGATATTGAACAGAATCGAAGCCGGCATCCGTTGTTTTGATCCGTGCTTAAGCTGTTCTACACATGCCGTTGGTGAAATGCCTCTTTGGGTTGAACTCATTGATGAACAAGGAAGTGTTATTGATGAGATGAAACGGTAAAAATACTTTATTTAAAAAAGAACTGTGCTGATTGATGAATGTGTCACAGAAAAAAATATTGCTGCATGCGTACGGTAATTCCGGGCGAGGCGATGATGGTGTAGGAAATGAATTTATTCATCGGATTGGAGAATGGATAGTCAAGAATGATATTCATTCAATCGATACAGAATCAAGTTTCCAATTAAATATAGAGCATGCAGCGGCAATGGCAGATCACGATATTGTTGTTTTTATTGATACCACGAAAGCAAATATTTCATCTTATTCATTTAGTCAAATCTTTCCTGAATCTCAACATTCTTTCACATCGCATTCAATTTCTCCCTCGGTAGTGCTCAGTGTTTGCACGGAACTCTACAACCACTCACCAGTAGTATATTTTTTGCAGATTAAGGGATATCAATGGGAATTTGGTGCTGGGCTGTCCGTACAGGCAAAAGTAAATTTAGAGACGTCATTTCTTTTCTTTTGCACTAAATTACAAGAATGGATTGACAGTAAAAATGTGCAAGAACAAGTGTGAATGTTAGCTTCCATCTGCCCCGTAGCATTGTGATGTGACAATAGAAAGATTTTTCCCTTCGGAATAGCCTTTTGTTCCCGTTAGTAGAACGTTTCAAGTCTCTCTAAAGGTTTAGATTTTAATGAATTATTACACACCATCATCAATGGTTATGAAAATTGGCATTCAAGCAAAGAATTATGCAACTTTAAATAAAAATATTAGTGAGTGATTATGAAAAAGATAGTGTTTCCCATCGTTCTCGGTATTCTCCTTCTAATATTTTTTATCATTACACCGAAAAATGAAAAGGGCCATCCACCCACCGTCGGTTCAGAAGAAAATCCCAATGGTCGTGAAGAATATGAATTTATGGTCATGCGCGATCCGGTGAATGATGAAATTCCTGTAAATATTCACCGCAAAGAGCTTGAGTTGTTGCGTCGGCTCCCAATCCGTGAATCGTACTCCTTTGCAAAAGGAAATGCGATTGAAGCACTGAAATGGAACGAACGTGGACCAGATAATGTCGGCGGGCGCACTCGCACATTTGCCGCTGATGTAGAACATCCCGGTGTTCTTATTGCTGGAGGAGTTGATGGCGGTATCTGGAAATCTACCAACGATGGTGCGTCGTGGAAACTTAAACTAAAACCTCAGCAGACTTACTCGACAAGTTGTATTGCACAAGATACACGACCCGGTAAGAAACATATTTGGTATGTCGGTACTGGTGAGTTTCGCGGATCGACGACCAATAACACCCGATGGGGATCGTACTATCATGGTGATGGAATTTATAAATCAACTGATGATGGAGAAACATGGGAGATACTTCCTTCAACGGTTTCTGGAACTCCCACCATAATAGATGCGTTTGATTTTATCTGGACCGTTGCAACGAATCCTGTTAATCTTACACAAGACGAAGTGTATGCTGCAACGTGGCGAGGTATCTATCGCTCAACGAATGGGGGATCAACGTGGAACGTTGCTAAACTCTCTGATTCCGGAACAGTCAATACTGGAACCGTAACAACAGATGTTGCGATCACATCATCGGGAGTGATTTATGCCCACACGCGGGAAAATGGTCTTGTCAAAATTTGGAGGTCAACGGATGGACTATCATGGACTTCAATAGCACCAATTACATTTCCCACGGTAAGCGGGCGAATTATTTTTGCAACAGCTCCTTCCGATACAAATGTTCTGTACATTTTTGTTCAGGGGCCAAATAACACTCCTGCAACGGGGGGACACCAGCTTTGGAAATATGCGTACAGTTTATCCGGCAGCGTATGGGAAAATAGGAGTGCAAATCTTCCAACTGATATCTCAACCCAATCCGGTTATGATCAAACGCTCCATGTAAAACCTGATAATATAAATTTCGTACTGCTTGGAGGAACCAACCTGTATCGTTCGACCGATGGATTTACAACAACTCTAAATACACAAACGATTGGTGGC
>JANXZD010000162.1 GCA_025355705.1 Bacteroidota bacterium
CGTTTCAATTGAGCCGATCGTATCGGTGGGAAAAGATTCGATCGTTGCTCAAGCGATCGAACGATTACACCTTTCCTCACAACCCGAAAATTATTTTCGTCCTGATCCAGAAACAGCTCAATTGTTCTATCCCGGTATCACCTATTCCATCGATCTGCCGACCGGTCATGTTCTCGTCGAATCGAATCCCCGGCGGATGGTTCTTTTTGAAATGAACCAGCTCCATTTGAATGCACCGAAAGGTTTGTGGACCTACATTGCAGATCTTTTTGCATTGAGTCTGATCTTTATGGGTATTTCGGGAATATTTATGTTGAAAGGTATTACGGGAATTTTTGGGCGAGGAAAATGGTTTGTGTTGATAGGAACGTTGGTCCCTCTTTTTTATTGGATTTGGCATCAGTATCTGCAATAAATACTTCTCTTCGTAGCGCAAATTGTTATCTGATAGTCAGCTATTCGATAGTCAAATACTTTCAGAGTTTTGGAACTATTCTAACAACATGTATCATGATGTTTCTATATTTAACAGTAATTCAATTGCTCTCTAGGAGATTATGGAACAATCGACACTAATGTGGGTTTTATTCAATGCGTTCGTTCTTTCAATGCTCGCCCTTGATCTTGGCGTGTTTCATAAAAAAGCACACGAAGTAAAGATGAAAGAAGCATTGACCTGGAGTGCAGTGTGGATATCACTCGCATTTGGCTTTAATGTATTGATCTATTATTTTTGGGATTGGATGTCACCAGGGAGCATATATTCAAATAAAGATGCATCTCTGGCGTTCATGACGGGTTATGTAATAGAAAAATCACTCAGTGTTGATAATGTCTTTGTCTTTTTAATGGTCTTTACATATTTCAGAGTTCCGTCATTATATCAACATAAAATTTTATTTTGGGGAATTCTTGGTGCGTTGGTGATGCGGGCAATATTTATCTTTGCTGGCGTTGCATTGATCACAAAATTCCATTGGATGATCTATCTGTTTGGCGCGATATTGATCGTTACCGGGATTAAAATGGTCACTCAGAAAAATAAAAAACTCAACCCTGAGAAAAATCCGGTCATCAAAATGTTCAAAAAATATTTTCCCGTGACCAATGAATACAATAGCGATCGTTTCTTTGCAAAGCGTAACGGTAGAATGGTTGCGACACCGATGATTGTCGTATTATTATTCATTGAAACTACCGACGTGATCTTTGCAGTTGATTCGATTCCTGCAATCCTATCGATTACAAGTAATCCGTTCATTGTTTACTCGTCGAACGTGTTTGCAATTCTTGGTCTTCGGGCATTGTATTTTGCATTGGCAGGAATTATGGGATTATTCCATTATTTGCATTACGGACTCTCAGTAATTCTTATCTTTGTCGGAGGGAAAATGATGCTTGTCGATCTGTTTAAGATTCCGATTGAAATATCGTTGAGTGTTATTGTGTTTGTCCTGGTATTATCGGTTGTTCTTTCAAAGATATTTCCGCCAAAACATGCGAGTGTTCATTAGGAATTCTTAAAGAAGAAGTTACATCACAAAGATCGATACTATATATCACTTGAATTCATTTCTAAAAATCCATCTCGATGGAATAACGATGCAAATCCGGGAGCAGTTCAAAATTAGAGTACGCATAATCGAATCTAACGATACTGTTTCCTAATTGAAAATTGAATCCTGCGCCTACGGTAAGATTTTCGTCATCATAATTAAAACGATACCCTCCTCGTACGAAAAATCTGTCAACGAAATTGATCTCCGTACCAACGTTGATCCGCTCATTATAATCATTCGGATGAGTTGCGTCAATTTCTCCGCGCATTTTTAGAAAATCATCATTGATGAGATCGACAGCAACACCGACTTGAAAATGCAAAGGAAGAGGATATTGGCTGGTCTCTAATCTGCCTGGAGCCAATCTGCTGATCGGGTAATTGTTATCACGAAGGGAAGTGATGTTGAGGTCTTCTCCATCGAATTTAAGGTCCCCGCCAAAATTGGTCATGCTCATTGCAATGACAAGGTTGCTGAAATCGATTTTATATTGTGTCCCTATGTCGAAGGCAATTCCATCAGCGACTTCGTTCCAAATCCTTTGATTCACGTATTTTCCCGTAATACCGATACTGAATTCAGTAGTTAATGCCCGCGCATAGGTTATTCCGAGCGCGATATCTTGCGCATCGTAGAATCTTCCTGTTCCATTGGGTTGAAGTTCTGTCGTTATCTCTGTTTTTTTCATCGCCATTGAAACATAACTTGCCGCGAGAGCACCCGCATCGCCGAAATTATGAACGATCGACGCAGCGCTGACATCATATTGTGAATAAAGGTTGATTGTAGAGAAATGGACCGCGTTTTCCGTTACCCCGGTGATACCGGAAGGATTCCAAAATACAGAAGAGGCATCGTTGACTGTACTAATAACCGCACCACCCATCGATGCCGCGCGCGCGCCCATCGGGATGCTTAAAAATTTTGCTCCCGATGCACCAAGATTAGGATTTTGTGAATAAAGCAATGTGAAGAAGCAAAAGAACGTGAAAAATATTTTCATAAAATTCTCTTTATTTGATAATGGCAAATCTGTTCATGTAATCGTTCCCGTCTGATGTTACAAGATACATGTAGGTTCCGGATGAAACTTCTCTTCCGCCTTCTGCTTTAAGATCCCATGTTGCCGTACCGTTATTTGAGTTATGGTGAATGGTCTTGACCACATTAGCATCGACAGTGAATATAGAGATCGTGCATTGTGCCGGAAGATTGGTGAATTGAATTTGACGCAGCGGTTCACGGCGTAATTCGCCAAATTCAAGTTCGTAAAGTGATGATACGATGTATGGATTTGGGACAACTTTGATGGTTGACAGATTTTTCTTTATCACTTCCGAATTTGTGATCTGGCCGTTTAATGTAAAACGGTATTTATCCGCTAAAGTAGGTTCGATCGGAATGACGGTTGTGACTGTAAAGATATTACCCGGCAAAGGGACATCATTCCCTGGGAATTGAATTTCCCCATGAATGCCGGCGAAATCAATTGAGGATTGTGAATAAACGGAATCGAATACTGCGATCCGAATCGTATCGCTCATTCGGGATACTTCAACTGCAATGAAGGGAACGCCGAGCAAATTGATCCCCTTATTTATCGTTGAAACTTTATATGAATTATTTTTTATGCTATCCGCTCTGCCCAATGAAAAATTCATGATAATATTATCCAAACGTCCGCTTCGTTGAATGTTGCGAATATAATCGGGAGGACGGACGGAAAATAAGACACCATCATATGTTGCCTGAATTTTGTCGGGCTGAGAAATAAATTGACGCGGCGCAATGACGGTATCATTGCCATTTTTAACGACGTTCACACTAAAGTTTGTGGTGATATAATCTCCGGTTTTTGGATAATTTACAATACCGGTGTCGGTTGGCTCTAATTTTACACGAAAAACAATCGGAGCACCGCCTTGAAGAGTATAAGATGTTCCGCTAATTGGACTATACGTTTTTGGATTTCCTCCAAATTCCAGCCCTGTGCTCAAATCATAAACATTTATCTTGTTGCTTGCAATAAATTGAAAACCATAGTTCTTCGGAACGACTTTTGTTGAATCACCTACGGTGAAGGTTGCTTTTATCTTTGGTGCTCCTTTTTCATAACGATACGTATAACCAAACGATACATCATACGTTCCGCCGCCAAGTGATGAAATGTTGGTCGGTTTCACATCCATGATATAGTTTGATTTTCCATTTCCGATATGCTGTGCGTCATTCGTAGTGACAGGAATCTGGCCTAACGGTTCTGTTCTGGGAACAACGACTGCAAGATTTTGTACACCGGGAACTTTACCCAATGGACTTTCTAAACTTGCCAGCCCCGAATCGCCACGGTCGAACGAAGTGATGGAATACCAGTATTCAATTCCATTTGTTACCGATGAATCGGTATAACTGTATCGAATCCCTTTGTCCAAACCGATTTCATTAATAATATCATAATCAGCGAGTTGTGTCCATGTTATGCCTTTATTTACGCTCCGATAGAGTCGGTAACCTTCAAAATCATATTGACCGGAATAAGAATCGCGCGATGTTTCTGCTTTATCATCCCAAAAGAGGGTCACGCGTTTATTTCCCGGAACAGATGTGATCTTAGGAGATGCTGGCGGTTTTGCCGCTTCAAAGTTATTGAGAAATATTTTTTTTGCCTCGCCGTATGTTCGATAGAGATCAGTGGAATCTGTTCCGGCAAGAATCGCTGTTACAAAGGTCAATGTGTCGCCGGGATTGAGAGTGTATGGACCTGAAGCGATGTTTGCCAAAATATCCATTCCGATTGCAGGGATCGTTGCAGGATCATCATAGTGGAGATTGCTGCTGCTGCCGATATGGAAATATCTATTTTTGTCGGAAGAATTAAACAATGAAGCTGCGCTGGACATGATTCCGTATAAAACGGTATCCTGATCCCTATCATCGTCATAAAGGTTATAATGAATATCCGTAGCACCAAGTTCAATCCCATTCACCGTTGGTGTTTGCAGCATACTAATACCCATCAGCCCCGTCTTTCCGCTGGGCCATTCAGTTGATATTCCATCATCATAAAAATAAACGAGATTTTTGGATCTATCGATATTGATCTTATCATCGCCCCATTCCGGATCACCGCCGCTGACATCGCCGACATCGATATCGGTATACATGTTGAAATACATCTTCTGTAAAGGAACTGCACCGGTAGTTACAACTTGAAATTTAAAAAATATTATATTTTGTGCAGACTTTAATCCGTACGTATATCCTGTCTGAATGACACGGA
>JANXZD010000493.1 GCA_025355705.1 Bacteroidota bacterium
TGCCGAGAATGTCCGGATCGAATCTGCGTGTGCGTTGACCGACGTAATGATATCGGACGCAGAGAGAGAATGATCGGTGGTTGTTTCCCGGGTAGAAGAACAGCCGGAAAGAATTCCCATTGCAAGAATTGCGACAATAGAACAGAGAATAAATCGGCGTTGATTCATCATCACAGATCTGATCACAACGATCCCCGTGCAATTTTTTGTTTCAATGCGACATTATTTTGATCTTTTTCCAACGCTCTCGACCAATATTTTTTTGCTTCGATCATCTGGTTCAATTTAGCATGCACGTCTCCAAGATGTTCCAGCACAACAGCACTGACATCTCCAGATTCCACCGCTTTTTTGATATAGATAAGGGCTTCTTCATACCGTTCATTTTTGAAGAGGATCCATCCGTACGTATCCAGATAAGATGAATTTGCCGAATCTTTGGCCAACGATTCTTTTGACATTTTAGCTGCGCGCTCAAGCTGCAAACCGCGTTCGGACAAACTGTAGGCATAGTTGTTCAACACAAGAGCGAAATGGGGATCGAGTCTCAATGCGCGTTCATAAGCTGAATCTGACTCCGTGTGCATCATTAACGCATCGTATGTAAGACCAAGCGACGAGAGTACATTCAGATCGGCAGGATTCAATTCGTGCGCGCGTTCCAACGCAACACGTGAATCTTCATTCATCCCGGCGCGATTGTATGAAATGCCGAGGAGCATGTAGATCCTAAAATCGTCAGCAACATATTGTTTTGCTTTGTTCAATACTTCGATGGCTGTTCGAAAATCTTGTTTGTCAAAGTACAACCACCCAAGCTGCCACCATGCGTCGCCGTTCCAATTGGAGGATTGTGTTGCTCTGGTAAAATACTGTTCGGCGATGGAATCTTTTTTTATTCCGCGATGCAGCACGCCGAGATAGACATACGATCGTGCATCGGATGGAAAATTCTTTTCATATTTTTTGAAGACTGCAATCGCCTCGGGTATTAGGAGTGTATCTTTGATCGTTTGTGCATAGAATGCCACACCAATGCGCAAATGCGTGTCGGGATCGAGCGAATCCGATTGAAGCACAGTGTTCAATTCTTTCTTTGCAGAGGGCCAATCATTCTGTTGTAAGTACACATCGGCAAGCGCAGTGCGGAGCATGATGTTGTCCGGGTTTTTTTCAAGAACATCGTTCAACAAACCGAGTGCTTTATCATATTTTTTTAATTGAAGATATACTCCGGATAGATTTTGTTTTATTGCCAGGTTACTTGGATCGAGCTTCATCATCTGCTCCAGCGCTTCGGCAGATTTATCGTATTGCTGCAATACAGAATTCAATTGCGCGATCTGCATCAATACTTCCCACGTTGGTCCTTGACGAGTAAGAAGAGAATAATAGAGATTCAATGATTCTTTTGGTTTTGCACGCTCAAATATTTGTGCAAGCGTGAATGTTGCGGTGACATTGTTCGGATCGATGCTCAATATTGCAGAATATTGATTCGCCGCCTTTTCAAGTTGCCCGGTGTTGATATAGATTTGTCCGAGAAGTTCACGGTATTCAACTTTCATTGAATCGTGTTCTATGGCTTCAAGTGCGCTTTCTCCTGCCATTTGAAATCGACGGAGCTGTGAATAACATTTTGCCATTGCAAAAAAGATTGCACCATCATGGTCATATTGTAATGCTTCCTGATAGTCCAAAATTGCATCGGCATACTGCCCCTTGCTCTCTTTTAGTGATCCGTCAATAAATAATTGCATCGCGGCGGAACGGTCTTTTTCATTTTGTTCTGTTTGTAAGGGTTTCATCAGCGATTGATCCGCCGTTTCTTTGCCGGAAGAACAACCGGCAAGAATGAGCAGGACACCTGCAGAACAGAGAATAAAACAACACTTCATCATAGTATAGTGTTTCCTTTCGATCATATATGAAAGATAAAAAATCTTGTAAGCAGTTACAATGTTATACCTTAGACGAATAAAAAAGGCGACTTGTTCAGTCGCCTTGCAATAAAAGAGTTCCTGAACGTGTATTTGTTCAAGAATTAGTGAGATTATTTTCTGCTGTTCAATTTGGAAAGCAATCGTAATATTTCAAGATAGAGCCAGATCAATGTCACCATCAATCCAAAAGCAGCATACCATTCCATGAATTTTGGCGCTCCTTGCTCCGCACCTTTTTCAATGAAATCGAAATCCAACACAAGATTTAAAGCTGCAATAGTTACAACAACCAAACTAAAACCAATTCCGATCAATCCATTTTCATGGATATACGGAATTGAAGTGCCAAAAAACCGCATAATTATACCGACAAGATAGATAAGACCGATAGCACCAGTTGCTGCAAAGACCCCCAGTTTGAAATTTTCTGTTGCTTTGATGACGCCAGACTTGTATGCGATCAACAAACACCCAGCCGTGCCGAATGTCAGCGCAACTGCTTGAATGACGATTCCATTATACTGTGCCTCAAGTAGTGCAGAAATTCCACCAAGCGCAAATCCTTCAAGAACTGCATACACCGGCGCAGTGACAGGTGACCATTCTTTTTTGAACACTGTAACCATCGCAGTGATCAATCCACCAACAACTCCAACGATCATCCACATCATTAGGGATTCTGTATTTCCTTCAACGAATAAACTCCACGTATAAGCAGCGCTCGCAATGAGGAGAAGAAGCATCATCCCTGTTTTGTTGACGGTTCCTTGAACTGTCATCGAGTCTGAATATCCGACTGTGCTGAGCTGCTCAAACGTTTTATCATTCAGTGCTGGATTTGATGTTCGCATCATAAAGAAATCTCCTTTGTCTTTTTATTGTAAAAATAAATTGTAGATTTGTTCCCGTCTATACTTAGACGCATCACAGTGAGTAATATTTCAATGCATCCTACCAAGTTTTTCGAATAGGATGTGCTTCGGTATTGAAAACAACAGAATCCAGTGATATGGTTCCGGCTGGTTCTAATAGAAGATAAAGATATTTCATCGTTTCAGCAAAGAAGAAGCTTTCCATTCCATCAGCTTTTTCTTTTGTTGTAACATCTTTTAACGAGGCATAACCGACATCATTTCTGCAATATTTCACTAGATCACCGTATATTTTTTCTCCCATCTGTCGATACTGAGGATTGCCGGTGGAATGATAAAGATAATATGCAGATTCAATAATCTCCGGACGAAGCACATATTCTTTTGAAGTTACTTTCATTGTCGTATAATCGATCTCTTCCGGTTCAATGTTGTACAGATTCCACATCGTAAAACATGATTGCTGTATTTTCTTTGCCTGCGGAATATCGTTGGTAAGACACAAGAGCGCAGGTATAAATGCTTCAAGTGAACCGAATGTTGTTCCGGTTCGTTTTCCAGTATTCATATCAACCTGACCGTACCAATTTCCGCTTTGGGATGAATCGGCAACATATCGATTGACTGCTTTCATGCTTTCTTCTGCCATCGTTTTACAATCTTCATCACCGAAAAGAATCCATGCTTTCACGAGATATTCATAATACGAATCGATTCCGCCGCCGATGTGACTTGTTGTGTTTGTCCATTCTCCTGTCTCGATATTGATCCACGAACCGACAAGACCGATCGATGAACGGCGATTGTATAATTGCACAAGCGCATTCTTTGCTTTTTGATAATAGATCGAATCACCGGTAAGTTTGCTGAGTGTTCCGAACTCAATCAGCAATGTTCCAATCTCCGCAGGATTGTTGTTTGGTTTTTGAACTTTTCCCGTTTGCAAATGCACGTAACGGTACGGCATTCCGGTGGGAGAATTGAAGACAGGAAGGAGTCGTTTACCAAGATCTTCGGCAAGAATCAAAAACCGTTTGTCACCGTCAAGTTGATATGCAGAAAGTAAGCCGCCCAATAATCGTATGGTTACTTCAAAACATTGCACATCGATATTTTTATTGAACGAAAGACTGTCAAAGATCAATTGTTTTGTCTCTTCGGATTCCCTTTTCAATCCCATTAACACCATTGTATCGAACGCGTCGACCGGGGTCATCAAAAGGGAAGTGCTGTACCAGTCGTGAGGCTGTTTGGTGAGCGGTTTCAATGCATCATGTCCCCACGCATATTGTTTGTATGCACTCCACGCATGAAGGAATTCTTTCTTTACCATTTCCGAAGTTACTGCTCTGGATTTGGATTGTGCATTGTTTGTTTGAAATAAAACGAATATGGTTAAGAAAAAAAACACGAAATATCGTAATGTCTGTTGCATGATGTATTCCTTCATTGAAAAATTTGTTATCGAATCAGCAGCATCTTTTTTGTCTCAGTGAAATTCTTTGTCTGCAATCGATAGAAATATGTTCCCGATGGAGCTTCCTCGGTACTCTCGATTCTTCCATCCCACGAAACTTTGAAGGCTCCCTTTTTTGTATTGCCGCTGTACAGCGTTCTCATCCAGGCTCCGGTAATATCATAAATAGAGATCGTTGCATAACCATCTTCAGGGATTGCAAACTCAATGGTTGTCTGAGGATTGAATGGATTCGGATAGTTTTGCTGTAACGCATTTGTCACAGGAACGATATTTTTATTCTGTTGCACACCAAGCGATGTTCCGGAAGAATATTTCCACACACCTGCGCCGGAAACATACATGAGTGAATCATTGATCTTTCGAAAACGATTCAAACTATTTCCAATCGTTAATGAGGTCCACGTCTCGCCACCGTTAGTTGTTTGTTTCGGAGCCAACGATGTTCCTCCTGCCCATCCCAATGTATCATTTAAAAAACCGATCCCCTGAACAAAATATCCTGTTGCAGAAAATTCCTTTGAATTCCAGGTGATGCCGCCATCCGTTGTTTTTAAAAAAAATACCGGAGCAACATTATTATTTCGTTGCAGACTTACATAACCGATCTTTCGTGAAGGGAAATTGATCTTCCATGCCCATTCATTTGTCCGCGAAGTGGTGTACACGGTATCCCATGTTTCCCCGGCATCTGTTGTTGATAAAATAATTCCTCTCGAAACTTCATGAGTCGTATCGGTCAACCCGACGACAATTCCACTGTCTTTGGTAAAGAACCGAACATCGATAAGTCCCGCAGCATAGCCGGACATATTCTTGGCGATCCAAGTTGATCCACGATCTGTTGTCTTATAGAACCACGCCGGTCCGCGAACCCTGCCGACAGCATAAATAATTGAATCGTTGAACACATGCATTCCGCAAAAACCGCGTTTGATCGTTGTGCTGGTCAATTGAGGTTCAGGATTCCAATTTGAACCGCCATTGGTTGTCTTATAGAGAATCACAGTATCTTTTGCACCGGTATTATTGATATCACCCCAGCCGAGCGCTCCGGCATATCCATTGAGCGAATCAAAGAATCCGACGGAACGAAAATGAGTGAATGTTCCTTTGTTTAATTGTAGAGTCCACGTTACACCGCCATCCGTTGTTGTGTGGATCTGTCCGATACCATTAACAACCCATCCCAATTGTGCATTGAGGAAGAAAATATCGTTGATGCGAGAGGCATTAGCGGAATAATTGAAATTTGTTTGTTTCCATGTTCGCGGCTGCTGTGCTGAAACGAAAGAGATCAAGAAGACTACGACAAGGAAAAATCTTTTCATTATAAGATGGACAATGTGATGAATGGTAAATAAATACGGTAATAGGTTACCAAAAAATAAATAATGATTCAACCTCTTGCAATGAATTAAAAAAAGAGCTATAATCGCAACAGCAACTAATCCACCTATTTTTTCAAATAATCATTTATTGGAGTTATCTATGAAAAAAAACTTGTTTAAACAAGTTGTTGTTCTTTTGCTAGTTGCCACAATGGCAATGATGTCTGTTGGGTGCTACGGATCGTTCGCTCTTACAAAGAAAGTATATAACTGGAACGGTTCACTCGGTAACAAGTGGGTGGTGGAAGTAGTATTTCTGGCATGCTATGTTGTTCCTGTCTATGGTATCGCAGGCTTTATTGATACCGTTATTTTGAATTCAGTTGAATTTTGGACCGGAAAAAATCCAATGGCGGCTAAGATTAATTCTGAGGACGGAACAACGGTTGCATTCAATCAGGAAAAGAACGAGATGACAATTTCCTATGCGGGAAAATCATTCACGATCTCTCGTGAAGAAGGTAAATCTACAGTGAAAGATGCTGAAGGAAATATCCTTGCTTTCGCAGTGAGCGATGCGAACGGAAACATGAACATTGTTGACGCGAACGGGAAAGTTTTGAGCACCTATTCAAACGAAGAGGTCTCATCGATGCTTGCATCGAAATAATTGAGTATGAAGTTTTACAAAAGGAGAACTGAAATCAGTTCTCCTTTTGTATTTTAAATGCCGTTACTCCAAGGACGATCCATCCCGCAAGAAAGCAAATTCCTCCGAACGGAGTTACTATACCGAAGATTGTTATGCGAGTCAATGAAAGCACGTATAGACTTCCACTAAAAAGAATGATACCAGCACCAAACAATCTTCCGGCATATCTCAATGCAGGATATTTCTCAACAAGCAGAGCAATAAAGAGAATTGCGAATGTATGGTATACCTGGTAGCGGACTCCTGTTTCGAAAATGAGAAGCATTTCCAGACTGAGGATTCCTTTTAATCCATGTGCGCCAAATGCACCAAGGGCAACGCTAAAGAATCCGAACAGAGAACCAAGCAATAAAAATGATCGTTGCATAATTTTTTCAGTTATATTAAAGCATCCCGTTTTGTTTTCTCATAAGCCATTCAATTCCAAACAGGATGACGATGATCGTTAAGAATGAGGGAAGATTCCAAAGTTCAAACTCTCTGCTCTGTTTTAGTTCCTGTGGTTTCATTCCGCTTCGTTGCAGAATGGTCTGAAGCAGTGACCCAAATGAATTTGCATCACTGTATTCTCCGCCGGAAGAAATCGCCATTTGTTTCATTAATGGCCTGTTCATTTTTGTTTCTGCGAATTCAATAGATTGTTCTCCGACGGAAATTCTCCCACTGGAAGTGCCGAGAGTATCGCCGTTGTTAACGGCGAGTGCAGTATAATTGAATTCTCCCTCAGGCAGACTTTCAATGCTTCCTTCATACCGACCGGATCCGAGCGAAGAAAGAATGGTTTCATACCGTTGATTGTTCTGTTTGGAACGGACCGAAAGATGTACGTCTGCATTATCAACAAATTGATAACTCTCATTGTACACTTGCCCGGAAAATTCTACCTGCTCACCTTGTGAATAGAATTCTTTCGATGGTTCAACGTGTATAAATTTCTCTTGCTCGCGTGTTGCCAGCCATCGTACCAATGATGAGAACCATGTATCGAAGAAGTTCTTCGTCTCATTGGTCGAACTAGCAAGCAGTTTCCATCGATGAATTCCATACCCAAGAATCGCTGCAGATTTTGTGTTGGCGATATTTCGTGTTACAACAAGGGGGTCATTTAAGGGTACATTCTGAATCTTCACTCCAACCAGATTTTGAGATTCCGGCTTTGGCAAGAATGTTTGAAGAGAATAAAAGACCGGTGGTAATTTTTCCCACATCGATGATTCATTCTGCAATAACTGATGTGACTTTGTCTTTGGAAAAACATTGGTCAATACGGATTGTTCATCGATACGTGCGGATGAAACGGTGAATGGTAAGATCGATTCCATTGTCCGAGTTTTTTGCAGATCGAGCGTTCTGCTGGCAATGAATAACAACGGAAGAGAACGCGAACGTACTGATTGTGATAAATTAGTTATCGAACTCGAAGAGGTTTGCACCGTTGGAAAACCAATGAGTATGATACAGTCTGCCGCTGCCAGCGATGTTTGCAATGAACCATTTTCTCTCTGGGATTTGAATTCTCCGCTGGGAAGCTGATAGAAGAGCGAGGCATAGACATTCTTGTCCCGATTAAGCGTCTGCATCACTGCAGAAATATCTGCACTGAGAATGCCGGCAATGACAACAATATTTACTTTGTTCTTCAGCACTTTTACAAGTGCGGAACGGGAATTGTTTTTTGCAATCATTTCTCCCACAACGGGTGATACGGCAACGGAAAGTTTTTTTACTCCATCTGATGTTGGCGTGTATGTGAATTGTAATGGAACCTCTGTCGTTCCCTGTGGTGATGAAACAGAAATTTTTTGTTCAGATATTTTTTTTCCATCTTCCAACAGTGTGACAGAAACGTTCTGAACTGAAAGTCCCGAAACTTTGATCGTTGCGTCGACCGGGATTGTTGCATCAACATAGCCGATGGAATTTGCGATCAGTTTCGAAATGGAAATGTCTTTCTGTTCGTTCGTATCGCCAATACCGACAGTGAAAATGGGAATACGGCTTTTCTCAGCATCGTATAGTGGATTCGATCCATCGGTATAATTTCCATCTGACAATAGAATGATTCCTTGAAGATTGTCGATATTCTTAAGCGATGTTTGCAATGCAAGGGAAATGTTCGTTGTCCCGCCATTCACCTTCAATGATTCCTGTTCAAGCGGTGAAACGGAATGAGAGAATGAAAATAATTTTACATCTGCAGAAGAAGAGAATTGTTTCAACGCGTCGCTTTTTATCAATGATGAA
>JANXZD010000536.1 GCA_025355705.1 Bacteroidota bacterium
CGCATTTTTTCTTGAATTTTCCAAGTCATAGAGATTTAGAAAATCTTCATCAAGATTTTTTCACTTCAGTTTTTTTTGCTTTTTTCGACTTTGCATCCTTATTGCAATCATCTCCGTAAATTTCACCTTCTGATAAAGAAGCTGATTGATCATTGCATAATTCTGTGTAATTATAATCTTCGTTCAGAGTTCTTTGACAATTCTAAATCCACCATCATCGACTTTGCTATTAGGAGTATACGCATATCGAGTCTCTACTCTACATTCTGAATCACTAAGTCCATAATCGAACCACGAGCCCCCTCGGAAAATTTTATTTGAACCGCTTATTGGTCCAGTCGGATTTCTTTGAATAGCAGAAGAATATGAACCCTGCCAATCCGAACACCATTCCCATGCGTTACCGCTCATATCGAAAATCCCGAGTTCATTAGATTTTTTTAGTCCGCAAATGTATGTGCGTCCGTTAGCATTTAAATAATACCACGCAACATTATCGATCGTGTTACTTCCACTATAGGCAAAATGTTGTGAATTTTTTCCGCCGCGCGCTGCGTATTCCCATTCCGCTTCAGTTGGCAGTCGGACTTTTTTTCCGGTTGTAGTGTCTAACCACACACAGTACTCTTTCGCATCATTCCAACTTACTTTAACCATTGGAGCATCATCATTCCACCCCCACGATGGTGCAGACGGAAATGTTCGATTTGTGGCCGTAGTAAATTTTCGATATTCCTTAACAGTTACTTCGTATTTGCAGATGTAATAATTTGACAAAATTACGTTATGAATTGGCCGTTCATCTTTAAACTGATCATTTCTTCCCATTTGAAATGTTCCGCCTGCAACAAATACCCAAGAGCCAAGAGTTCGTGCTTCAGCATTTGAATACGCCGATTTATTATTGGAATTCTTTGCAAATATTCTGAATGAATATGTCTTTGTAGAATCAAAGATTCCGGAAATTGATTTTGATGTACCATTTGCTCCAGTGCTATCGATAGGAAAATATGCTAGTGAGTCGACACTTTGTTCAATGACAAAAACGGATTCATTATCACTATTATCGTTCCAGAAGAACGAAACAGTTGTTGAAGAAAAAGAAGTAATCATAAAATTTGTTGGTGGTGGAAATAATGATCGGAGCACTACATTCGATGCATTGCTGGTATACATACTGTTGTTCGCCTTCACACGAAAATAATATGTTTTTGTCGTAAGAAATGTTCCCGTGATCGTTGTTGAATCAATATTTGCTTCGACTGTTTTGACGATTGCAAAATTTGACGTATCGGTTCCTTGTTCAATAACAAACGATGTTTCAGAGGTGCTACTGTCGATCCAGTGAAGTTTTACTTCACTTTCCGTCATTGAGATGAGTTGTAAATTAGCTGGTGCAGAAGGAGGTGTTTCTATTGGAACCCCATTAGTTGTGGGAGTTTCGACAGGAGATTCTTTTTTACATGATGAAAACAAGGCTATAGAAAAAAATAAGAAATGGATGAAATATTTTCTAATTGAAGGCATTACATTCTTTCATGATTATTAATAAAATAATATAGTGTCCCATAAATGCGACACGTAACATAACACTATGTCTTGACATTGCGACAGTGTTATTATTATCGGTAAAAATTGCTCAATATTCTCTAAAATTAATTGAATGTAATACCAAGAAATTCGTAATAGTGTTTGCATTTATCTTATTAGAAAAAAATAATGGGATTCTTTGAATGAAAATACTTTAATTATTGCCAACAATAATGCTGAACTATGTAAAGTGCTTACAAGCCAATATTGACACTGGAAACAAGTAAATGGATCTGAATGTGGAATTGTGTTATACTTGTTGAAAGTGGTATTACGATATTTTCAGGGGCAAATTGCTAAGGATTTTTCGTTCATTGAATGCACAATGACCAATACTCGAATCATAAGGTTCGATATTGAAACATTGGCAATAAACGGAACAATGATAGTTACCGAAAAAATAGATTCACCTCATTTATTGTTTCGAAATTCTTATTGAAGAAATCACAATGCTTGTCAATGAACAACTTACAGCAGGGAGTTACGAAACAACATTTAGTGTAACGAAATTGTCGAGAGGAATTTATTTATTTCGGTAACAATTGGAAATTCTACGCAAGAAGAAATTTTTGGGACTGCTTTGAAATTTCCATCTGGGGAGGTGGGAAAAAGATAAGCGGTTTCAAATTAAAGAGCGGGATGTAGTCTGAAGGACTCCAACGGAGAAGGCGCATCCCGCTTTTTTTATTTTTAAACCTTGCTACACAAAATGAACTTTTCTATATTTTCCAGCCGTTCATTACACGTCAACTTCTAAGCAATGTCAAAAATTTATTGCACATCATTCGATTCCAAAATCGGAACGATCTACATCGCCTCAACGGAAAAAGGTCTTTGTAAAATTTGTATTCCCAAAGAGACTAAAAAAGATTTTTTTTCTTGGCTGGCCACTAATTTCAACGAAGAAGATGTTGTGGACAACAAAAGCCGCAATAAAGATGTCATCGATCAATTGACCCGATACTTCAACGGCAAACTTGCAAAATTTTCTGTCCCGATGGATCTACTCGGTACAACATTCCAGTTACGTGTGTGGAAAGAGCTTCGTAATATTCCATACGGTACTACAATTTCATACAAACAATTGGCTCGTCGTGTCGGTGTGCCGCGCGGCTTTCAAGCAGTCGGTAGTGCTAATAGCTGCAATCCAATGCCGATCATCATTCCTTGTCATCGTGTGATCGGAACGGACGGTTCCCTGACCGGTTATGCTGCAGGAATCAAAACAAAAGAATTTCTTCTCCGCGCTGAAGGCGCACTTCTGATCTGAACTGAGTAAGCAGTCCCTGCATACGTTAAGACACAATCTTTCTTCGCTCATTGCATCGCCTCTGTTATTTGCGTACTTTTATTTCACAAATAATTTTCATCTGCATATTTTCAGTATTGTAATTTAACACGCACAGTATTCCCAACGAATGTCTTTATTGAATCAACTTAATCCTGTTCAACGCGATGCTGCATCGGTCATCGCTGGACCGGAAATGATCGTAGCCGGAGCGGGAAGCGGAAAAACACGCGTACTCACTTTTCGAATTGCTCATCTTTTAGAGGCGGGAATTCATCCTTCAGAAATTCTTGCATTAACATTCACCAACAAAGCTGCAAAAGAGATGAAGGAGCGAATTGAAAAGCTCATTGGAACAAAAGCACATGCTGTGTGGGCGGGAACATTCCATTCGATCTTCGCTCGTATTCTTCGTCATGAATGTGAGCCGTTAGGATATACCCGTTCATTCACCATCTATGATACGGATGATTCTATCGGACTTATTAAGAATATTATGTCGGCAATGAGTATTCCGCAGCAGCAAGTGAATCCGCGCGCTGTTCTTTCGCGCATCAGCGGTGCAAAGAATCAAATGATCTCACCGTTGGAGTATGAACAGCTTGCAAAAGAATTCTTCGAACAAAAGGTTGCTGAGATTTATACCGAGTATGTGAAAAAACTTCACAAGAATAACGCAATGGATTTTGATGACCTTTTGTTAAAACCGATCGAACTGTTCAAAAAACATGATCGTATACTGGAAAAATATCAATATCGTTTTAAATATCTTTTGGTCGATGAATACCAGGATACGAATCGTGCGCAATATGTGCTGATCAATATGATCGCACAGAAATTTAATAACATCTGTGTTGTGGGAGATGATGCGCAGAGTATTTATGCTTTTCGCGGTGCAGATATCAAGAATATTTTGGATTTTGAACGTGATTATCCGAATGCAAAAGTATTTCGTCTTGAACAGAATTACCGATCGACCAAAACAATTCTTGCAGCTGCTGATTCTGTCATCAAAAATAATCGGAATCAGATCAAAAAAACATTATGGACGGATAATCCAAAAGGAGAAAAGATATCAGTCATTGAAGCAGAGGATGATAAGGCCGAGGGTGTTCAGATCGCTTACCGTATTCAAGAGCATATTACGAAAGAAAAACTTGATCTTAAAAATTTTGCAGTTCTGTATCGCACTAATGCGCAATCTCGTTCCGTTGAAGATGCGATGCGTCGTGCTGGAATTCCGTACGTTATCATCGGCGGCGTTGCATTCTATCAACGAAAAGAAATTAAAGATGTTCTGGCGTATCTTCGACTGATCGTTAATCCGAAAGATGAGGAAAGTCTGCTCCGTGTGATCAATTATCCCGCACGCGGAATCGGTGACACGACCATCGAAAAATTGATCGAACATTCTGCTGTGACAAATGCTTCAATGCTCGAAGTTGTGAACAACCCCGGCGGAGTTTCTTCGTTGTCCGATCGTGCAAAAAATTCAGTCCAACAATTTGGAAAACTCATCATTAAATATTCGGAACTAAAATCTCAGATCTCCGCCAGTGAAGTAGCTCGCGCATTGGTTGACGAACTTGGAATTTTGCGAATGTATAAAGATGAAGGAACCCCTGAATCACTCGGACGATGGGAGAACGTGCAAGAATTATTATCGGCAGTGACAGAATTTGTTGATGCGAACAACGAGCAGCCCGCATTGGAAAACTTCCTTGAAGAAGTTGCTCTTGTTGCTGCGACCGATTCAATGGCCGATGAAAAAAATTCGGTTACGCTAATGACGTTGCATGCAGCAAAAGGATTGGAATTTCCCGTTGTCTTCATCTCGGGTGCAGAAGAAGGATTGTTCCCGTTATATCAAGGTTCGCCTGATGCTTCTGAGCTAGAGGAAGAACGAAGATTATGCTACGTGGGTGTTACTCGTGCGATGAAAAAATTATATTTCACCTATACGCGAATCCGGTATCGGTTTGGCGATGTTACATATCCCGTTGTCTCTCGTTTTCTTTCGGAGATCGATGAGACGTTGCTCGATAAAGAAACCGTACGCCGGCCAGCGTATTCGGCGAATGTTGTTTCTTCTCTTGCCGGTTCTCGGGAACGATATCTCAATTCAATACAACAGAAAAAAGTAAAACCGAATGATAATTTCACTCCCGATGAAGAAGTTGATTATGACAGCGAGACACAGGAAGAGATCAGATTGAAAGTTGGTGTATATGTTGAACATGAAGTGTTCGGTCGAGGTAAAGTAACGCTGCTCAGTGGACGCGGCGATTCGGCAAAAGCGGTGGTAAATTTTCAAAGTGTCGGTTCTAAAAATTTGATGGTCAAATTCGCACGATTACGTGTGCTTGGTGCATAATGAATAATCATCATACTACAAGTCCTATTGAGAATAAATTCCTTTCGATCATCGGAGTCGCTTCGTTTTGTTATCTCGTCATCCGTTTCTCATCGATTTCAATTCTATCGAAATTATTCTCGCTCGGTGATTCGTTTCTCTTTCTGCAATTCGAACAGCACTTCTGGCAATTTCTTTTTTCATTTCTTGCAGTGATCGTCCTTTCCCGCGGACATTTGTGGAGTTACGGAATCAATTCTCAGAATCTCAAAACGTCAATGATCTGGCTCGTATGGCTCTATGGAACGATCATTGTTGCAACATTGATCTTTGGAGAAACAATTCTTCCTGTCAGAGCGTCTAATATACCACATGGATCTAAAGAGACATTCATTGCTTTGCTTACCTATTGGATGGCTTCACCCGTAGCAAATCAGATCCTTTTTTTCAGCTTTGGTCAGACAATTTTGATAAAACAATGGGGTGATTCAAATGCTGTGGCAGGTGTTCCTGTTGTCATTTTTTTCTCCTCAGCGTTTTTCGCCTTCGGTGCAACATCGTCCTATTTTCATTTTGGTGAATATTCGATCATTCCGACATTCATACTTGGCTTGTATAGCGGAATTGTCTATTGGAAAACGAACAGTCTTATCACACCGATGCTGGGTCACGCATTCTTTTTTGGTTTCCCGTTATTCATTCATATTCTTAGGATAAATCTTTTTCAATGAAAGTCTACGCGGTATTTTTAATATTAATAGGAATTGTTTTTGCGCAACAGTCAGACGAAATTCCATTGGTGAAGGTTGGCAATATCACTATTACGAAGAACGAATTTGTCTCTCGTTACGAACTCAATCCTGGTATTAACCGCCGTAAGAACGATCCCGATGGAAATAAAAATGAATTCCTTCTTTCGATGATAGCAGAAAAATTGTTGATTGTAAAAGCGCAACGTGAGGGATGGGATAACGATACAATTCTTACCAATGCAGTAAAACAGATCGAACGGATGTTGGTTCGAGACGAATTGTACAGAACAGAAGTCTCACAAAAAATATCGATCACGAACGATGAAATTAAAACTGCAGTAAAACGTTCATCGAATGATCTAAAAGTCTATTTTCTTTTTGCCACGACAAAAAAAAAAGCTGATTCTCTTTCTCTGAAAATTCGGAATGGAAAACCATTAGAAAACTTTTCATTTACACAAGAATCTCAGAATGAATGTTCGGGACCGGATTCCGCAATTGCGCGCTGGGGAGATGTTGATGAACGAATGGAGAATGTTATTTATACTCTTCAGCCAAAACAAACATCGAAACCATTTCACATGGATGATGGATGGTATATTGCTAAAGTGATGGGTAGAACTACAAATATTGCTGCCGGAGAGAATGAGAGAAAGATACAACGCGAAAAAGTTGAAACGAAATTGCGGCAACGAAAAGAATTATCAAGAATGTCGGATTATATGGGCAATGTTTTGCGGTCAACGAAAACGGATGTCAATTCACGATTATTGAAAAGTACAATATTTCATCTTTGGGATATTGCACAGAACAACAATCCTGTCCGGACGGATTCAACAATGTTCTTCATTGATAGACTTCTCATTACACTTTTGCATGAAGCTATGGGCGATTCGCTTCATTTTACGTTCGTAACGTTTCCTCATACAACGTGGACTCTTGAAACGACGTTACAAAAAATTGCTGAGACAAATCTCGCCACAGCAAATCCTACGTTCAGTAAGATCCGAATAGATTTTGAACAACGATTGCGCGATCTGATCGATCAAGAGTATCTCACACAAGTGGGTTATGCGCGCGGTTTGAACCAATCAACTGCAGTACGAAATGATCTTAAAATATGGCGCGATTCGTATCTTTCTCAAATTGTAAAGAAAAAAATTGACGATACAATCAGCATCTCTCAAAAAGATATTGAAGAACTGCGGCGAGTTTTTAGTAATGACACTTCATTAATTTTTAATAACGATAAGGCTATAGCAAAGACAAAAGAAATTAAAACGATTGGGAACATTGATCGCTTCATTGGTTCGGTTGCCAATTCAACTGAGATAACATTTTACGAGAAGAATTTTAAGGATGTTCAGGTATCCGATACTCCTTCAATGGTCTTTAGAATTCTTGGCTTTGGCGGAAGAATGCCTGCTGTTCCGTTCGTAATACCGCAGCACGATTGGATCAATTACTGGCAAAACAAAGATGCAAAACTTCCGTAATTGTTTTTCAATTCGGACAACTTTAAGACATATAAAAAAGCGGACACTCTCGTCCGCTTTTTGCATTTGGTTGGGAACAAAAAAAACAGGGTTTGGTATTGGTACATCCATTTTCATTTCCAACCTTTTTCTCCGATTTTGTTCTAGCGTATTTTTCCCAAAAAATCTTTTTCTAAAACCCCTCGAATTTATCAAAAAAAGCATATTCAAAAAATATTTAAAATACTTTCAATTTTCTCATCCGATTTTGAGTTTTAAGGGATATATGTAAGCAAATAAGAAAAAATCCAAAACACCGTATTTACGTGAAAGTACTCATATTCAAAAAGTAATAGATTTATCACAATATTTTACAATAAGATTATTTAATTATAAACCATAGAATATCACCGCAAAAGGGGATACAGTTGTGATTTACAACTCTCAGTTGATTCGGACTGCAACAATAATAGCAATGTTCACAATATCACCGTTACTATTTTCTCAAATTGTCATTAAAGATTCGGTGAAGATAACACCGACACTCCGTTTGATAAAAAATTTAAATCAATCATCTTCTACCGAACCTCCGGCTTCTTGTGTTGTGACAAACTGGACACTCAATTTTAATGCACTGGCTTGTTTACCGAACCCAACAATTGTTTACTCGATAAATGGAATAAATGATACATTGATGAAGTGCTCTGCAGGATGGAGTGGAGCAGGGTTGGGGGGGTGAAGTTCTTGGATATATAACAGGCTTTTCAGCATCGGTAACACGATGCTCTCAAAGTATTCCTTCCTACTCAGTAGATGTACGAGATGGAACTCTAGGCATAAATGAGATTAAACGAAAAAATATTTGGCTGAAGTATCCTTCTGGACATGCCACATCGTGCTTAGATGAAGAACTACTTGGAACAATTATTACAACACGTAGACAAGACAATGGTCCAGCCATTTTTGTAGATGACCCTACATATGTAGTGGTTTCAAAAGAAGTAAAACCTGTTGCAACGGTAACAGCCAGTTTTTCAAGTTCGGTAACCGGATCGGAATACATTCCCGCACAATCGTATGCAACAGAGAACTTGATTGATACGATAACAGGTAGATTTATTATACCGGAAAATGCAACGAATATGCATTATCCATATCCCGAAAATCAGCGTATCGTATTTATTGATGTAACGATCAGGGCTTACGATGAATGTGGAGATACAACAGAACAAGTTACTCAGCTTATGTTGATCTCGACCATTGGTTTGGTATTGGATCATTTTGATGTGCAGGTCAACCCCGCAGAGATGGAGCATGGAGAAACAAGTATCATTACAGCGAGAGCAAAAGATGTGAACGGAAATGAATTGACACTAGATCAAGATATTGTATGGGATACACCTATTACGATTACAGCAACACCGGAAGGGTACGGACATTTTGAAACCGGAGGAATTGCATCGAGAGCAATAACCGATAGCATAATAAGAAAAAATAGCAAAGGGTTACCACTGTTGTACAAAAGTAAAAATTTGACTTATGGTAAAAAAAATGTAATAATTTCGGATGAAGCCAAGCCAATCAATAAAAAAACAAATGCGAAGAACATAACAAAAGAAAATGGACTGA
This sequence comes from Bacteroidota bacterium, assembly GCA_025355705.1. GTDB lineage: Bacteria > Bacteroidota > Ignavibacteria > UBA10030 > UBA8401 > UBA8401. The sequence goes on from JANXZD010000536.1 coordinate 9,088, forward strand.
ACCCGAATATATTTATTATAGATCCTCCTCCGGAACCTGGATATACATACTTGGATCTTTTTACTGGTTTGCATTATGTTGCCGATGGGACTGTGCCCGACAGTATCACCAAAATTACCTTTACCGTTAATGCTGTTGATAATACGGGTGCTATTGGGATAGGAAGCGTGTTGATATTACCGAAAGGCTGCCCGACCGTTGCACTCTCAGATTCTAACATTGCGCCCGGAGATACAATTGATGTAATCG
>JANXZD010000018.1 GCA_025355705.1 Bacteroidota bacterium
TTATCTGTAGTTTTATCTATAGTTGCTATCGGAACATTTATTGTCTCTACTTGGCAATTATTTATTGATCCTTATTTTTATATGGGAATTAAGGAAGGAACGGAAGAATTTATTCTCCAATATAGAATTTCCAGCGACTTATTCAGATATGGATCAATATTCACCGGAGTTGGCCAAAACGAGGGCGGTATTGCAATGGGATTTTTATTTGTTTTCTTTCTATTCAAGAATTATGAGAAATATGAAATTAAATACCTTGCTCTTTCAGGCATGATGCTATTTTGTGTCTTAATTACATTCGCACGTTATGTGTTGATGATGGCGATAATGGGAATAATCTTCTTTCTCTACTATAGATACCCCCGGCGCAGATGGTCTGTTTATGCAGTTATCAGTATCTTAATTGTAAATGTTATTATTATATATTATGCGAACATTTCAAACACTTTAATATTCGATCAAAGGGTGACTTCTGTAACCTATTTAGATAGAACAATTTCGGCTGGGTATTTTTTCGATAAATTCTTTTGGCAGCATCCGATCTTTGGTTATGGTGTCAGCAGCTGGGACTATGATTTGTATAGAGTCGGATTTCCTTTAGGGATTCATATGGGCATTGTTGATATTGTTTTTTATGGAGGTATTATTGGAATTATAATATATTCTTTGTTTCTTTTACAAATACATAAGTACTCCTTAAAAGTATACAAGTTATCGAAAAACCCCATTTTCATCGCATATATACCCATTTTCATCGCAATAAATATGACGGCCGTTTTCATAAATATTGACTATTATGGATATTATTTCATGTTCGCTTATCTTATTATAAGTCATAAATTGTTATATCCAGAAATATCGTCCTCAAATGAAATAATTATCAAATCCAATAATTGAGTATTTTCATTAGCATGATTTCCCGCGTATTTTTTGCCGATCGGACATCAAAACAGGTATTATCGCTTTATACATCTATGATATTAGGAATTGTCCTTGGTGTGGGTGTCAGTGTTGTCAATACAAGACTCCTTGGCCCCCAGCAATATGGCGATCTCAAATTCCTCCAAAACCTGTTCGGATTTAGTTTGAATTTTCTTACATTGGGTGTGTTCGTATCTGGTAGTCGTTTGTTAGCGCATCGGGACCATGAAGCCATCAAACATCATTTAATGGGGAGCTTAATGATTTTAGCTGTTTTAATCTCGATTATATTCATGTCATGGATTCTTTTATTTTCTTCATTCAGCAATGAAATATTTAAGAATAATTTGGCTTTTGTTTTAATCTTGGCCTTGCCTCTCCTTTTTGTATTTCCATTTCAGAATTGTCTCGAAAGCATCATGCAAGGAGATAATCGGATTTATGAATTATCAGCGTTCAAACTCATCCCCAGCATTGGTTATCTTTTAATAGCGTTGTCATTCAACTTCTTCATGCCGCTCACATTTATCTCTGCACTAATGATCCAAATGCTTTCTCTCGCCATTGTCATATTTATCGTGGCACACATGCTGAAACCGAAATTTACTAATATTAGAAGAACAATTGCTCTGGTTTGGAAGGAAAATAGAACCTATGGCTTCCCAGTGTATCTCGGCATAATCGCAGGCGTCGCAAGCGCACAATTGGGTGGACTTACAATTGGGTATTATATCGATACTGTAAACGTCGGTTACTTTTCATTGGCAATGACCATTTCCATGCCATTGGCCATGATACCGAGCGCAGTAGGTACGACACTATTCAAGGAGTTTGCAAACAGTAATGAAATTCCCTTGAAGGCAACCATTATAACCATCATATTATCTATTTTTGCATTATTATTATTTTTGTTGATTATTAAACAATTGGTTATACTTTTATATTCAAAGCAATTTCTTGTCGTAGTGCCTCTAATTTATATTGTGTCCATTGGCTGTGTCATACACGGTTTTGGCGACTATATGAATCGTTTCTTGGGTGCGCACGGGATGGGCAGGCAACTCAGAAACGGTGCGATTGCAGTCGGTTTATCCAATGTTTTTGGTTATACACTTCTTGTTTATAAATTTGGCATACAGGGCGCAGCTTTAACACAATTTACTTCGGCAATAATATATTGCTCCATGATGTTTATTTTTTATAAGCAATTCAGAAAAGCGCAGATGATAGATAATCATGACTCATCCCTGAATTAGTGGCATAAAAACCACTTTAGTTAATGTAATTAGTTGACATTACAGGATATTTATGATATTCATCGCCCCAGATAATATCACCTGGGAGGTGAAGATGCGACCTGTAGAATTTATCATCAAAGAGGGCAAC
>JANXZD010000175.1 GCA_025355705.1 Bacteroidota bacterium
GCAAAATCCGAAATCATTGTATGAATCTCCATCAAAATCATAAACAATGACACTATTACTTTGTGATTGATGATACCATTTTGATTCAAATTCATTCTTCAAATTATTCCATACAAAAACATATAACTGAGGATTGAATGATATGAATAAAACATCTTTTGTATCATTTGTTTTTAGTTTTCCGCTGACCAAACCGTTGTCATATCCACTTCCGGATTTTACGCCAATAAAATCTTGTTGCCATATTTTGGAAACTTTTCCAACGCCATCTGCCGGTAAGTGAGAAAATATTTTTACAGTCCACACAGGAGCATCATAATCTCTGTCTTGATTCCAATCTAAATTACTATGACCTGCAACAGCAAAGTCTAAGATTCCATCGCCATTAAAATCACCGGATGTGATGTAGTCACTCATTTCGTAAAGATCAGAGGTATCAATTCCAGCGATTTCAAAATTTAATGAGTTCACAGAAGTTTGCCGATACATAATGATATCACCATCATAATCTGCAAAAATAATTTCTTTCCGACCGGAGTTTGTAAAATCTCCGATGATGGATTTTGGCGGACCGAATTGATTTTTCGTTTCGCCGGTTAAGGGTGAAGTTGGATTTGGTAATCGAGTAACAATTGAAAAAATATTATTTCCAAGATTCTTATAAACCAAAAATTCAGAGCTGCTTCTTGCAATTATTTCTGGTTTATTATCCGAATCAAGGTCAATCAATTGACTTGCCCATATATCAGTTGAATCTCCCCATATCGGGTGATTAAAAAATTTACCATTAACAGTATCAATCTGTAGTAGTTGCGATATTCCTCGATCTTGTACTAGGATTGTTGATTTCCCTTCTCCGCTATTTTTTAGGAAAGAACGAGGAACCCATGAACGAACAGACGAATCTTTAACAATAAAATTGTTGCTGTTAAATTCAAATGATTTTAGTTTTCCAAAATTATTATCATTGTCATACTCATTGATAAGAAGATTAGACATACCATTAATTTGTACAACTGAGTTCAATAAAAAGCCTTTTGGAATTGAATATGCTTTTTTATCAAATCCGGTTGTAGCAATTACTTGCGGAGAGATCCTCGCCATAAAATGGTCCGCGCCTGCCAGAGTAATTGTTGGAAATCTTACCGATCTTTTTACAGATGAATTCTCTTTGAACTCACAATAAAATTCATAATCACTTGAAGGAGACAATTCTTTTCGACTCAATACAAATGAATGATTCATTTGCAATCCAAGCGATTGAATGGTTCTATAATTACTCTCACCGACTTTTCGATAATATAATGTTCCTAAAGAATTTCTATCAATACGAGCTTCAATCAATGTTCCATATTCATCTCCAATAATCACCGAATCACAGGATCGAAACGAAAGAATTTTTGGTATAGATGAATCAATAATTATGCGCTGACGAAATTCTATATCGTTTCCTTTACTATTCTTGACAACCAAACGAAGAATATAATAATCATCAGGAAGCAGAATTTTATCAAGGAATCGAAGTGTGTCATGAAGAAAAATTTTATTATCAGTCGTTGAGATTAGGTTCCATTGCGTTGGATTTTCACTTCTTCCGTAAAAAAGTTGGACTGACTGTAAATATGGAGTTGACGCTGATACAACAATATTTTTGAAATTTTCAGAAAGAATTTCATCTAACCCAGGTGAATGAATGACTACAGTCGATCCGGAAACCATTTGGATTGCTTTTGAAGCATTAATAATCCCTGCACCATAAAACTTATCCCACCCTTTTTCACCGGCATCATTTGCTGAATTTAACAGAACCCCGCGAATTTCTTCATTGGAAAGTTCAACATAGTTTGGATGATTATTCTTTTTCTGTCTTTCAAAACTTTTCAGTAATGCTGCCACTCCAGAAACATGAGGAGCTGCGGCAGATGTTCCCGCAAATTGATCTGTATAACCGCCCCCCATGGTTGTAGTGACGATCTGCTCACCGGGAGCCATAATATCGAGTGAAGGACTATATGAGGAGAAGAAAGAACGAGAATCAAATTGATTGACTGACCCTGTTGATATTACCTCACTAAAGTCCGATGGATAATGAGGATAATTGGTTCCATCATTTCCACTTGATGCAACGAGTACAACATTATGCGAATACGTATAACGAATTGCATCGTGCAACAATAGTGATTGTACAACATCTCCAAAACTCATATTAATGACATCCGCACCATTGTCAACAGCATAAACAATTGCAGATGCAATATCGATATCGTTTCCATTTCCATTCTTGCCAAATGCGCGTAAGGGTAAAATCTTGACCGGAGAAATTCCAGTTAGACCAATTCCATTATTTGTTTGCGCACCAATAATTCCAGAAACAGAAGTTCCATGTCCGTTCTCATCATTGGGATCATTGTCGCGCACATTCCAATCTCCAACATCTTCAGATTCTGATTCTACAAAATCGTAGCCTTTCCAATCATCGATAAAACCATTTCCATCATCATCAATTCCATTAGACTCTTTTCCGTTACCAATCTCTCCAGGATTCAACGCAATATTATTTATCAGATCGGGATGTTTATCATCAATTCCAGTATCTATAACACCTACTTTAACTAGGGGAAGAGAGGAATTTATAACCCCTGATTCCCACAATGATGAAATACCAATACGACGAAGATTCCATTGTGAAGCGTAGGCAGAATCATTCGGGACGGAGTATATTTTATAAGTATAACTTGGTTGGATATATTCAACTAAAGGATTTGTTGATATGGTTTGAAGGAATTGCTCACTTTGTTTTTGGGAAAACTTAATGATTGAATATTTATTCCAAGCAAAGCCAGATTTTGAAGAAACATTTTGGGAGACGAGCGGTCGAAAAGAAAATGTAGTCGGTTGACTATTGGTTTGTTTTATTTTTCTAAATGCAGTATTAACAGTTGAATAGATTGATATTGAATCAATCTTATCCGATTTGAATTTAATGATATAGGATTGCGCGTAGACCAAATTTACGACAAATAATAAAATATTTAAAACGACATTCCATCGCATCATGCATCAAGATCGTTTTTATCTGTAATATCTTCAATTGGTGCCGGATATGTTCCTCCAAAACAGGCTGTACAATATCCTTTTCTTTCACCACTTGGAACTGATGCAAGCATTTTTTTAACAGAAAGAAATCGTATACTATCCACTCCTAGTTCTTGTCTGATCTTTTCAACATCTTCATCACATTTCACTGCAATCAAATCTTCCCTATTCGGAAAATCCATTCCATAATAACATGAATTGACAATTGGAGGTGATGTAATTCTAAAATGAATTTCTTTTGGTCCTGCTTCTTTCAACAACTTTACCAACTGTTTTGAAGTGGTTCCGCGAACGATCGA
>JANXZD010000053.1 GCA_025355705.1 Bacteroidota bacterium
ATACGCATCATCCATTCTGCGTTCATAATTTGTTGCCGATGCCGAAGTTTCATGATGCATGATAAGTTTTACACCTTTTTCCGATGCATATTTTTGGAGCGCTGCAACATCAAAATCCGGATACGGAGTAACGAAATCAAAAACATTTTCTTTCCAATTTCCGAACCAATCTTCCCAGCCTACATTCCAGCCTTCAACCAACACACCACCGAAGCCATGTTTTGCAGCGAAATCGATATAGACCTTTGTCCGTTCGGTTGTTGCGCCATGGCGACCATTTGGCCGCAACGCATTCCAATTAGTTTCACCGATCTTTACATTGTTCGTGTCAGCATAATTCCACGAGGCAACTCCAACATGCATTTCCCACCAAATGCCGACATATTTTACCGGCTTGATCCAACTGACATCTTCGATCTTTGACGGTTCATTTAAATTCAGCGTCATCTTCGAAGAGAGAATATCGGTCGCTCTATCGCTTACAAAGATTGTCCGCCATGGAGTTTTTGCAGGAGCTTGAAGATATGCTTTATTTCCAACAGCATCGGGCGCGATAATTGACGTCAACACAAAATTATTTTTGTTGATACTGAGACACATTGCGGGATAATTTGTTAACGCCGCTTCAAAAATATCAAGATATAATCCATCTGCTGTTTTCATTATTACGGGTGTTTGCACGGCGTTTGGTGCGATAACACTTCGAGTTGCGATTTCATTTGACGACATTCCCAGCATAGCATTCACTTCGCTTAACGAAGTGTGTAAGTATGCATACTCATTCGTGTCAAAATCTCCGGGAATCCAAAATGCTTTATGATCTCCGGTAAGAGCAAATTCCGTTCGCTCATCTATAACAGTGAAATAATTCAGGTCATCCTGTCTAGGAAATTCATAACGGAAACCAAGTCCTTCGTCAAACAATCGGAACACGATCACCAATTTTCTGTTCTTTTGAGCCGGCTGAATGATCGTTATTTTCAATTCGTGATAATTATTACGGATCGTTTTTACTTCACCCCAAACAGGATCCCATGAATTATCAACGAGGGATGACTCAACAGACGCAATAGTAAAACCGGAAAGAAATGAAGCTTGGTTTTTCAATGCAATACCAAGTTTACTTGGATTAAGTACAGATTTTTTTTCAAACGTCAACCGGTATTGGGGAATACTGTCTATTGATATAGAAAAAAAGAGAGTTAATTTCTTATTCGGCGATTGTATCGTTTGTGCGTGTGCAACGAAAAGAATGAATGCGAACAACAGGATTAAATTTTTCATATGGTTTTGGAAGTTAAGCATAGACGAAATTGTCAAAAAATTATATCAATGTAGAAAGGAGAGAGGTGATAAACAACGGGAAAATAAGTTTTACGAAAGTAGTTTCAAGACTTTTTTTCCGCGTGACCGGATTCCCGCACTGCCATAAGGGAGCATTTGTTCTATAACAAGTTTTATTTCTTTCTTTAGATCGGGCTCTTGTTTGGCAATGTTGGCGAGCACGGTCATTGAAAACGCTTTGATGGAGATGGGTGTTTTCAGGTCCTGCAAAAAATCAAAACAAAGGTTTGTAACTTTACCCTGCAGCACACGAGGGATCTCAACAAATTGAAGGAGGCGTACAACATTTCTCTTCACCGCATTATGGATATTCTTTTCAGCGGCACGGTTCACTGTTTTGGATAGCCATGGCGTGATGAGAGCGGGATGTTGTTCGACACAAAGGGAAACGATCCACGACGAGCGTTGAACGATGCGATAATCTCCGGTAAGAAACAATCCCATCAGTTCAGCGAAGCGCCTTTCATCATTGCCGACCCAATTGGCGATCTCCACCGACTGGTGCTTGGAATGTTCTTTCTGGATTTCAAATTCTAGGTTCATGCAGGCTGTTAACCAATAATTCCGCAGGTTTTCATGCGTTTTCTTTCTTTGCTAAAAATGTTCCATCAACGATCAACAGTTTTACACCATTACGGGAAACAGAACGATGCAAACCCATATCATCTGATACGATGTAGGTCATCCCCGTTTTCAATTCAAACGATGTTCCATCGTTCAACTCACTTGAGAATTCACCTTCCAAACAATGTACGATGTGACCCTTACTGCACCAATGATCGGCAAGATAACCGGAAGAATATTCAACAATTCGTATTCTTATGCCAGAGAATAAAAGCGTCTGCCAGACGGCAGATCCGGTTTCTCCTTTGTATTCGGTCTTAGAGACTAAATTCCAATCAATAGTTTGGAATGAAATATTTTGAGGATTCATGATGAGTGACCACAGTGTTTTTGTTTGTCAAATTAGCAATTCACATTCATTTAAGCAATGTTCTTCCACTTCACAGACAATTTTCGTATTTTAGTCTACAAATTATTTTCACTTTTACTTTCAATCGAGCTATTATGGGAAGAATATTCGAAAAACGTAAATATGTTATGTTCGCGCGGTTCAAAAAAATGTCCAAGGCATTTAACCGCATTGGAAAGGATATTGAAATTGCCGTTAAAGCCGGCGGAGTTGATCCCAAATCGAATTCGCATTTGCGTCTTGCAATTCAGAACGCAAAAAGCGTGAACATGCCGAAAGACCGTATTGATGCAGCGATCAAACGGGCTTCCAATAAGGACACGTCGGGATATTTTGAAATTATCTATGAAGGATACGCACCGCACGGCATTGCCGTTGTTGTAGAATGTGCAACGGACAATCAAACGAGAACAGTTTCCAACGTTCGGTTTCATTTTAAAGAATACGGCGGTTCAATGGGAAACCCAGGATCGATCGCGTTTATGTTTGAGCGAAAAGGTCTCTTCAAAATTCCCATAGAGAAAATTACGGATGTTGATGAGTTTGAATTGGAAATGATCGATCACGGATTGGACGAGCTGACCGGAGACGAAAAATTCTTATATGTGTATACAACATTTCATGGGTTTGGTGCAATGCAAAAAGCCTTGGAAGAAAAAGGGATCGAACCGGCCAGCACTGAACTTCAATATCTTCCTACGACCACCAAAGAGCTGACCCCGGAACAGGCGAAAGAAGTTACCGATCTGATCGATGCGATGGAAGAAGATGATGATGTGCAGAGCGTGTACCACAATATGGTGTAACAACAACTCTCAGCGACCAGTAATCATACAATAAGCCCAAAGCATAATCAGGACTTATTTCACAGCGACCACACATTATACGCTTCCTGTATGGATCGAACCATCCCCATATTTTTTCCGCAGTTTGTCCACTGCGCTTAATACGTGTGTTCGTTTTTCATCTGCGCGAAACATAGAAAGTGTTTCTTCGGTTGCTTCAGAAAACTGTGTCAGTCCTACACCAAGAAGACGGATGGACATTTTGCGTGTATACGCTTTCAAAAAAATATTCTTCACCGCATCGAACACGACCTTATCATCATTCGTCGATTCTTTTAAAGTTATATTACGAGTGATCGTTGAAAAATCAGAGTATCGTAGTTTTAATTTGATCGTTTTCCCTTTCCACCCATACCGCCGGGTGTTGTAGCAGACGCTTTCTGACAATTCAAACAAATATTTCAATAGCTCATTCTTATCGGTGGTATCTTTTCCGAACGTCTGTTCATTGCTGATGCTCTTTCGTTTCCACTCAACATCCAGCGTGTCACTGCCAATTCCCAATGCGGTTCGATAGATATAATTTCCATAATCACCCAGGATCGTTTCAATTGTTGATTGAGGCATTTTTTGTATGTCGCGGATGAAATTGATATCAAATTTTCGAAGCTCCAATTCCGTTTTTTTTCCAACGCCGGGAATAACATCGATAGAAAGAGGAGAGAGAAAATTTTTTTCCAAGCCATGCTCGATATAGATAATTCCGGCAGGTTTCACTGTTCCGGTCGCAATTTTTGAGACAACTTTGTTTGATGATAATGCAATGGTGCACGGAAGAGAGAATTCTTTTTTTACCAAAGCCTGCAGTGTATGCATGAGTCCGGGAAGATTGTTGTTATATAGCCGTTCGCATCCCGTAAAATCCATATACATTTCATCAATGGAAGCCTGCTGGACGATTGGCGCATAGTCACACATGAATCGATATAATCGTTTGGAGATCTTTCCATATTCACCATGACTTCCGCGCACCACAGTTAACCGTGGACAGAGATCCAGCGCTTGTCCCGTGGGCATTGCAGAATGGATCCCGTAGGCTCGTGCTTCATATGAAGCGGAAGAAATCACTCCTCGTTTTCCTGTTCCACCGACAACGACCGGTTTACCAATCAACGACGGATCGTTGATCCGTTCAACTGAGACGAAGAAACAATCGAGGTCAAGATGAGCGATATATTTTTTTTGTTCGGGCATTAAGGCAAAGTGCGGAAGAAGGAAAGAATTAACGCTATGAATGTACGAGTCTTTGTTTTAATAAATAGCACACTACCGTTTTAACACAAAATCTACTTCGTACATATCGTAGTTCGTCAGTGTCATTCCTAATTTTTCGTAGACGTGATGTGCACGCTCATTCTCTTTTTCAACATAGAGTCGCAGCCCGCAGACATTCTGTTGCTCTTTTGCCAGTGCAATCGCGTGTTCATACAATGTACGATAGATCTTTTGAGCACGAAATTCAGGGTGCACATATACGCTCTGAATCCACCAGAAAATACCGTTTCTCCAGTCGCTCCATTCATATGTGATCATCATTTGACCGACGACCGATCCATTGTGTTCCGCAATCAGATAAAAGCCTTTATCGGCATTGTCAAATAATCCAGCGACACCAAGAAGAAGACGCGAAACATCCAAACAGAGTCCCTCTGTTTCCAACGCCATTGCAGCGTTGAATTCAGCAATCGTTTGCGCATCACTTCGCAGAGCTTTTCGAATGAAAATAGATGTCACGGTGTTTACTGATTGATCCTAAAAATCAAAAAATATTCCAATTGTATGATAATCATTTCGCTGATTATAGAATTGTCCCCGTTCTTCGATACCGGTTCTGTATGTATAGGCGATTCGGATCGCGTTCAACAATTCGTTCTGGATCTTTAGACCGGCTTGATAACTTTGCGTTGATCCGTAGGCAAGTTCGCTCCGCAGTTTAATATCAACTGCGGAATAGAAGTTCACGGATTTATAGATAGGAATATTCAAAAATTCGCTGCCAGCTTCCAGTAAAAACTCACCGTCGATTCTCGTATTGATCAAAAAGGA
>JANXZD010000055.1 GCA_025355705.1 Bacteroidota bacterium
CAAGCTACGTTATGATGATCGCACCGTTTGGGATCGGTGCCGCAATGGCAGTAACGGTGGGGCATATGGGGATCGGTGTGCTGGTGAATTTAGGGATGCTTGTTGGCACATTGTATATTGCGCTGATCGTATTTGTTGTGGTTGTGTTGGGAACGGTTATGTATCTTTTCAAACTTCCCATCAAACAAATATTTAAAGCAATGAAGGAACCAGTTACTCTTGCATTCGTCACGACAAGCAGCGAATCGGCATTACCAAAGTTAATGGAAGTGATGGAGCGGGTTGGTGTTCCGAAACGTATCGTGGGATTTGTCATTCCAACGGGATATAGTTTCAATCTTGATGGAAGCACATTGTATCTAGCTGTTGCATCAGTATTCGTTGCTCAGGCATCAGAGACGGTGACCGGTATTCATTTTGGTTGGGATCAACAGATTTTATTGATGCTGACATTGATGATCACATCCAAAGGTGTTGCGGCAGTTCCGCGAGCATCACTTGTCGTACTTTTTGCTGCACTGCATTCCTTCGGTCTTCCACCCGAAGGCGTTGCCGTAATTTTTGCTGTTGATGAGTTGATGGATATGGCACGTACTTCCGTAAACGTTTTTGGTAATGGACTTGCATGTGCCGTGGTTGCGCGTTGGGAAGGTGAATTTGACGATAACAAAGCAAAAGTGTTTGGAACGCCAGAAGAAGTTCGTGTTGATATGTTAGAAGGAAATCTTGCATTTGCACAAGATGCAAGCAAAGGAGAGTAGAAATTTCTTTGGAACATTTTATTGTCTATACTATTCTTTTTATTGCCGCACTTTTTGCCGGACTGATCGATTCAATTGCCGGCGGCGGCGGACTCATCGCGCTACCAGCATTGCTCAGTGTCGGGGTACCTCCCCAAGTTGCACTTGGTACGAATAAATTTCAGAGTATGTTCGGTGTTTTTACAGCCGCGCGGCATTATCGACACAGCGGACTTGTCCGTTTTCGAGAGGAGAAATTTGGGTTTATCATGACGTTTATCGGTGCAGGAATTGGTGCCGTAGTAGTTCAGCAAGTTGATCCAAAAATATTAGGATATATCATACCGATCTTTCTTTTGTTCATCGCACTCTATACAATCTTTACTCCTTCGCTTGGAAAACATCAGACCGCTTCAAAAATTTCCAAAGAAACATTCTTCATAATTTTTGGAAGTGTGCTGGGATTCTATGACGGTTTTTTTGGTCCAGGTGTCGGCGCGTTTTGGGCAATGGCTTTCATGTCGTTACTGGGATACGAAATACGAAAAGCGACCGCTCACACAAAAGTGATGAATCTTTCCAGCAACATTATTTCCGTGATCGTCTTTTCCATCGGTGGTTCAGTAATGTTACTTTACGGAATCATTATGGCTGCAGGACAGATCATTGGTGCACGCATTGGTGCGAGTCTTGCAGTGAAAAAAGGAATTACCATCATTCGTCCACTCTATATTTTCATCGTTTTTACAACAATCGCTAAACTGCTTTACTCTCGATTATTTTAGATACTGTTGAACATTCATAGATTTTTTCTTACCAATAATTTCCTCTATATTAAAGGATATAAAATATTAGGAGTTGATTTATGATGCGTTATCTACTTGTGGTTGTTTTCTGTTGTCAGGCGTTATTTGGGTGGGGTGGCACAACACATAAATACATCAATAAAAATGCGGTAATACATCTTCCAGCAGGGATGCAAAAATTTATTGATCAACAAGCATTCCTTGAAACACATGCGGTTGATGCCGATAATCGAAAAAGCTCTGATGCAACAGAGGGGCCCAAACATTTTCTCGATATCGATTATTATCCAAACTATAAAAATCTTACCCGCAGTTTAGATTCACTGATCGCAAAATATGGAACGCAAGTTGCAGTAAATGACAACGGAATTTTACCATGGGCAACGGTATGGGCAATGGATTCATTGACAGCTCAACTTAAACGCGGTGATTGGACAAAAGCGTATCAAACTGGAGCTGACATCGGACATTATGTCGGCGATGGACATCAGCCATTGCATGTTGCACAAAATTATGACGGAGCAATGTCAGTTCCATCTCAAAAAGGAATCCATTCCCGCTATGAATCAACAATGATGGGAACATATCTGAACAGTATCCAACTTTCGAAGGATTCTGTTCATTATATCAATAATACAATGGAATTTATTTTTTCCTACCTATTAGTATCAAATTCAATGGTTGATTCACTTTTGCTTGGAGATAAATATGCGGCACCTCCAAATGGATATAGCAGCGGTTCTCTCCCTGCAGATTATTATCCAAAGCTATGGGAGAAGACGCAACAATTCACAAAATTTGAGATTCAATCTGCCACAATCGATCTTGCGAGCTTATGGTTTACCGCATTTGTCAATGCTGGTTTGATCGCAAAACCAACATCGGTAGAAAAAAACATTGTTGAACAACCGCAACAATTTGTGCTATCTCAAAATTATCCAAACCCGTTCAATCCAACGACGACAATTCAGTTTGAAATTGCGAAGGCCGGGAATGTGAAACTTACCATTCTTTCCATTGAAGGAAAAGAGATCGTGTCGCTGGTGAATTCGAATTTTGCAGAAGGAAAATACAGCGTGGATTGGAATGCCGGAAATTATTCCAGTGGAGTCTATTTCTATAGAATGGAGACGAAGAATTTTTCCCAAACAAAAAAATTAATGTATTTAAAATAGATGAAGATCTATACGGGTTGGACAACACAGGAACTGAAAATAATACGGACATTCACAACGCCGTATAAGATCCAGCAATTCCTGGATGCGACAACATACAGTTCGGAATCTCGTTATCGTTCCCCGCGCAGTGTTCTTCGTGATAACACAGCGCATTGTTTTGATGGTGCGGTTTTTGCAGCGGCAATGCTTCACCGCATCGGATTCAAGCCAATGATCGTTGATATGCAGGCGGTCCGCGATGATGATCATGTGATCGCAATCTTCAAAAAGGACGGATGTTTCGGCGCGATTGCAAAATCGAATTTTTCCGGATTACGGTTTCGTGAACCGATCTATAAAGCCGTTCGAGAATTGGTGATGTCGTATTTCGAACTGTTCTATAATGTGAACAAAGAAAAAACGCTTCGTCAATTCAGTGTTCCGCTGAATCTTTCTTCCTATAAAGATTTTGAATTTGATGATGAAATGATGGAAGAGATCGGATCGAAATTGAGCGATATCCCCGTAACGAAATTGATGACTCCTTCTCAGATCCGCTTGCTACAACATGTTGATGAACGCTCCTACAAATCAGGATTGATGGGAGCAAATACAAAAGGATTGTACAAACCGTAGAGGAATTCTTGCCATGACAAAACGAACAGCGTTAATAACCGGCGCATCCGGCGGAATTGGATATGAACTTGCAGAATTATTTGCCAAGGATGGACACAATCTTGTGCTTGTTGCGCGAAGCACTGATACATTAAAAACAATCGCAGAAGACTTTCAATTGAAATATCATATCGTTGTACATATTGTTCCAATGAATCTTTCATCAGCCGATTCACCGAATGAATTGTTCCATTATCTTGAGCGTAACAACATCACGGTGGATTATCTTGTGAACAATGCCGGCTTCGGCACACTTGGTAAATTCAACGAAATAGAATTGCAGGAAGAATTGGATATGATCCAATTGAACATCACCGCACTGACGCATCTTACAAAATTATTCCTAAAAGGAATGGTCACGAGAAAGTTCGGACGCATTATGAATGTTGCCTCTACCGCATCATTCCAACCCGGACCATTGATGGCAGTCTATTATGCCAGCAAATCGTATGTTCTGTTCCTTTCCGAAGCGCTCGCGAATGAATTGAATGGAACCGGCGTAACAGTTTCTGTTTTATGTCCCGGTCCGACCAAAACTGGATTCCAATCCAGAGCGCAGATGCAAAAATCAAAATTATTTACCAGCAGCGGTATGGTGATGGATGCAAAGAAAGTTGCTTCGATCGGGTATAAAGGAATGATGAAAGGAAAGACGGTGATCATTCCGGGAATTGCAAACAAGATCTTGGCGCAGTCTATCCGTGTTTCACCGAGAAAACTTTCCGCAGAGATCGTTCGTTTTCTACAAGAAAGTAAATAAGCATAATGTCCTTCACACTTGTTTCAGATTACACTCCTCAGGGCGATCAGCCGGAAGCGATCCGTCAATTGACGGAAGGAATTGAACGCGGAGATAAATATCAAAC
>JANXZD010000090.1 GCA_025355705.1 Bacteroidota bacterium
CCCCGTATCCATCCGTTCCGATCCATATATTTCCCTGTACATCTTCATAGAGACAGCGGATGATCTGTTTTGAAACAATAGTATCATGATGAATTATTGTTACACTGTCATTCACAATGTGATTGACCCCATTGTCGGTGCCGACCCACATCGATCCATCGCGAGACTCCAACATACAGCTCACGGCATTGAACGAAAGTCCTTTAGTGTGATCGAATTTCGTTTTGGAGCCATCACGAAAACGGACGGCACCTGATTTTTCGGTTCCCGTCCAAATACTTCCATCTTTTGTTGCAATGATGGAGTACACAGTCTGGTCTACGGAAAATGCCGGCACGTGAACAAGATTTCCACCCACCTCTTTCATCACTCCTTCGCCGTGCGTTCCCAGCCAGACATCTCCTTTGGCATCTTGCGCAATACTCCACACGATCGGTTTTGGTATATTATTTGGCTCCGAAAGTGTTTCAATGAATTGTTTTGAAAGCTTAGCAATCCCGCTGCGTGTTCCTGCCCATATATTCTTTTCGCTATCTTCATAAACTGCAAGAATATCATTCGATGGAAGTCCTTCTTTCTCCGAAAACGATTCCATCATATTCTCATCTTGAACGATCACTCCGGCGTCAAACGTTCCCATAATAGTTCGATTCTCAGAACCGAAATATGAATTCCTTACTCGGTCGCTTGGAAGTCCGTTCTTTCGTGAACGAAGAGTGAGGGAATTTCCGATGACGGTGAAAATTCCTTTGTTGCTGATTCCTAAAATAAGTGTTCCATTTTTTTTTCGGTGGATAAAATCAAAACCTATTTTTGTATCATTGAGTTGTGACCATTGGGGCGGAAGCATGATCCTTTTAAACGATCCGTTCACAAACTCATAAATGGAATTATAGGAAGACCCGAAGATGTACATTCCATTTTCATCAACGGAAGCAGTTGCAATATCCTCATTCGGTAAACCAGTCTCTCTCGTAAAATACGTCCAGATATTTTGGTGTTGATGGTAGATCCTCTTAAAATCACTGAGGATCCAGAATCCGCCGGAAGAGTCTTCCAAAAAATTATAGATATTTTTTGGCTGTTCAGCATTGGGGAAAAGATATTTTCGAAGTGTATCACCATCAAGCGTATAACATCCGCCCCCCTCCGAACCGATCCACACTGTACCATTCTTGTCTTGAAAGATATTATTAAAGAAGTTGCTCTCAATATACGGTTGATTCCGTTTATTGAACACCATAAACGTATAACCATTGAACCGCACCAATCCTTCTTCTGTAGCAAACCAAAGATACCTATCGCGTGTTTGGTAAATGGCATGGATGGAATTCGAAGGAAGCCCGTTTTTTGTCGTAAATGTTGAAACCGCCCAGTGCGATGCAAACGTGTATTGGGATATACAAAGGATAAAGATTGTAGTTACAGTATAGAGTAGTTTCATTCTTTCCCTGGATAATAACCGTGGGGAATGGTAGGAAGAATGAGCTTTCAAATCAAGAGAAATAAAGAAGGTGAAGCATTGCCTCACCTTCTTATGATCTCCAAAATATCGAATGCTATTTCATCAACAACATTTTTTTCGCCTCGATAAATTCTCCCGCTTGCAAACGATAGAAATAAATTCCGCTGGAGAGTTTTGTTGCATCAAATGTCACGGAATACGTTCCTGCGCTTTTCACTTCATTCACTAATGTGGCTACTTCTCTTCCCATCGCATCATACACTTTTAATGTTGTGAAACTGATAGCCGACAGTTGATAGCTTATCGTTGTTGTAGGATTAAAAGGATTCGGGTAGTTCTGCATTAGCTGAAAATCGTTCAGGAGGCTTTTGTTTGCCGTGGCGATCTTATTGATGATCTGCGGTTGATATGTAACAGCAAAGACTCCACCGGTGTTGGCTGGAAGCGTTATTGTCAATTGGCCCGATGAAAAATTGCTGTACGGTGAACCATCTTTTTTTATTCCACTGATCGTCAATGAACCATTTGGCAAACCGACCGGACGCAGTACAAATGTGCGATCACGATTCTCAGCACCAAAACGATAATACAGAACTGCAGGCTCTCTCTTTACCAAAAGCTTCCCGTACAAATACGCGTAATAACCTGTTTCAATGGAATGGTATGCAGCCTTTCCCGTTCCCCCTTTTGTGGTTCCCCAAGCGGCGATCATTCCGCCGTATTTATTGGCATTCTCAAAAACATCGCCGTAGACATGATCCACAAAATATTTCATGAAGAAGTCTAGCGTTTCATCTGCCATAACCAGATATTTTTCTTTTCCCGTCAATTGGTATAACATCAATCCCGATGTTACCGCTTGTTCCATTTGCCACCACGCTTTTGCTGTATCGGTGATTCCCCACATCAACATTTCTCCCGTTGTTCTATTATAATCTTTATACGGACCACCGTTCTGATGATCGTAACCTTTATCCAGTACCAGTTGGACAAGTTGTTCTGCCGTCGAAAGATATTTTGGATCTTTTTCCAATTGATAGATACGCGCAAGGCACCATCCTGTTTTTAATACGTGTCCCATGATCGTCATTGTCTCTGTGCTCCGTGCCTCCCACGATGTATTATAGATCTCCGCAAATCCGGTCTGCTGCTGCGGAACGCTCGCTGCAAGACGATTAATCATATTGTCTGCGAGTTGAAGCAGACGAGTTTTATACTTTTGTTCGCCAGTCATCAAATATAAATGGAGCACATGGGTTGTAACAGCATCCACCGTTGCATTAAAACTTTTATCAGTCGGTGTTGTACCGTCGTATTTCACATAATCGTAATATCCAAGGTTCACCGTGCTGGAATCCCACAAATGCGATTCATTATATGCGTAACTTTTCATCAACCAATTTAGATCATTCGTATCACGTGCTGCTTCATATGCTGCGGCAATACCAAGCATTGCATAATGCTGATAATATGCCGTTTTATTCGCTGTCGGACTAGTTGTAGTTCCTGTTTTGCTGATATCGTTGTTCCAGCCGCCGTATGTGTTATCCCAACCGTATTTGTACATAAAATCTAATCCATATCGTGCATAGCGAAGATAGCTTGTATCGCCGGTCATCTGAAATGCGCGGACAAATCCATACGCATCGCGCGATTGATTCAATATATTCTTAATGGAGGAACCGGAAAGATTTCCCTGTCGATTGATATTGGTGTAGAATCCGCCGGATGTCGGCTCGTACGCTTTCATCCAGAACTTAGCACAGCTATCAACATACCCAAACATCATTTCTGGTGTCTGCAAATATTGCGATTTGAAATTGTATTGTGAAAGGAGCAATTGAAAAAGAAAGAACGGAAGAAGTAAATATTTTTTCATTAACGGTAATATTAAATTGCAGTGATATAAAGTTATTCTACATTCCCACCAACAATCTGTCAGCAAGTTTTTGCGGTAATCCAATCGTTTCGATTTTTTTGCGCACTACTTCAACATCATATTCAACGCGTATATATTCCAATTTGTATTGCTCTGTATCGAAGAGAACAAAACATGCCTTCCAATTTCCATCCCGCGGCTGTCCCACACTCCCCACATTGACGATGAATTTTTTATCCAATGAAATTTCTATTGTTCTATTGTCTTCGCAAAAAACAACAGGACGATGAGTATGTCCGACAAATGTTAAAGGATTTGAGAAATAGTCGAAACTTTCACGAGCATCTTCCGGTGATAACAAATAACGAAATTCTTCAGGATAATCGGGTGAGCTATGGACAAATAAAATATTATGTTCTTGTATCGAATACGGAAGGTCATTCAGAAATTTTTTATTTTCTGCCGTAATCACGGATTGTGTCCACAAAACTCCGACCCTTGCCACTTGGCTGAATGATTCAATAGAAAGTTCTCCGGTCACTGCTTTATCATGATTTCCTGCGATTGTGGGAATGTTTCGTGAACGAATCAATTCCACACACTCGTTCGGATTCGGTCCATAGCCAACAATATCTCCTAAACAATAAATCATATAAGCGTTAAGAGCATCGATCTTTGAAAGCACGGCATTCAATGCTTCCAGATTTCCGTGTATATCCGATATGACGGCTATTTTCATAGAATAAATGTAAGGATAATTTTGCGCAAAATATGCATTGCACTATGTGATTTTTGCATATTGACTTGTCGCTTCCAAGTGATATATTAAACCAATTGAATAAATTACAGTCATACTTAGAATAACTGCCAGGAGCCAAACAATGGCAGACTTCTTGTAAGATATAGATACAAATTCTATTCCATTGTCAGGAATGTATTATTATGAAAAGAAGAGATTTTTTAGCAATAGCGCCTTTAATCATTGAAGAAAAAAATCTTCTTGTGAACGAAAATAGCAATGAAGATTTTGCAAATAAAACTCTTCCAAAAGGA
>JANXZD010000122.1 GCA_025355705.1 Bacteroidota bacterium
TGCCTATAATTCCCATTTTGATTTGGGAAACGATTTGATGCCTGTGTTGAGGTCAACGAATTTAAAAAATCTGAATATTGTCCCTGGCTTATTTCATACTTCATACAATAGAAGGCATTATATCCTTTCGGAAAGAACGCCGGGAGGACTTTGCTTGTAGAATTGTTGAAATCATCTACCCAGGACACACCAACTGTATTTCGGTTACCAAGACTTCCGCTTTGACCGCCTCCCAGCGTTATCGAAGTCTCGCTTGTTATCAGGAAAGGATTCGTTGTGGCACCGTCTGAAAATTGTCCATCCACATTCGCCGTGGTTCCATCCCCAACATAAAAACTTCCTTGCGGTACATAGACCATCTCAATACCGAATACTTCTACCGTTGCAAGATCATTATCCCCTACACCGTCTAAGCCATAGTTCCAGCGAAGCTGCACATCGGTATAATTTACTGTTCCCGTACCATTAGCACTGCGGTAGATGAAAACACCTTTACCGTCAGATGTAGGTGTGATTGTTGAACCGCTCGGTGTTGTATGGTTGCCCGCTGTTGTTGAGAGCGTCGCGTGAAGCCACTCACCCACACCAACTTTGTATTTCACAAAGATCCATGAGGCATCCCAATTCAGAGGATCGCGCCACGAATTCTCCCAGGATACGGTGAATTTTACAAACGTATAGTGGGTGGTAAGATTACCGGATATCACTTGTCCTGTCAATGTGGGCGTACTAACCTGCAAGTTGTTTGCAACGAGAATTGAAACAGAGAAAAGAAGAAGCAATGAACGGAGTATTGTTTTCATCATACAATCCATCGTGAGTTAATAAATATTGGATTAAGTTTCGTTATTGATAAAGTAAAAAAGCGAGTGCTATTAAACAATCCCATGAATATGGTATTTTGTGTTTTGGGGATTGCGAGAGAATCAACAGGAGAAAATGATGAGCGTGGTACTAAAACAACTTATTTCGCAATGCTTTTGTCACTGCTTCGTTCTTGGAGTGAACCTGAAGTTTTTCGTAGATGTTCTTGATATGAGATTGCACTGTCAGAAGCGAAATGAAATGCTTCTCGCCGATCTGCTTATAGCTTAATCCGTCAACCAATCCTTTCAGCACATCCATTTCACGAATTGAAAGATTGTATTCTTCGGTCGGTTGTTTGCCAAATCTCTGCTTGCGCATCGTATCCATCACCTTGCGGGCAAGCGAAGCACTTAACGGTGCTGCTGTGTTGGCGTTACGAATAGCGTTCAACAGTTCGTCGGGAGGAGAATTCTTTAAGATGTACCCCGATGCACCGGAACAGATCGCATCGAACACGCGGTCCTCATCGTCATACACGCTGTGCATCAAAATGTCGATGCTAGGGAATATTTTTTTCACTTCGCGGACACCTTCAATGCCGTTCATTCCGGGGAGTCCTATATCCATAATAATGACATCAGGCGTGTTGGATTCGATATCGGCGAGCAACGAACGAACTGTACCGTATGATCCGATCATTCTGAAATCATTCTCCCATCCCAGAAGATCAACATACACAGAACGAATGCGTTCATCATCTTCAACAATGGAAACTTTGATCGGTCTTGACACCTTGGGCATAAATCGTATTTCCGTTAAGAGCGTTCGTTCAAAAAAAATTACCTGTGGCATATATTCTCGTTTCTTCACTACAACCTACGAAAGCGAGAACTGTTTCACAATCCCATATTTATGGTATTTCAACGGAGAGCGTAATGGTCGTTCCTTTGTCCTGTTCTGATTCGATGGAACATTCTCCATTCATCAAAGCAGCCCGTTCTTTGAAATTTTTTAGTCCGTTTCCGGTTCGAGTTTCGTTGATGGAAAACCCTTTGCCATCATCGTGAATGATCATTCGAAGCGTTGAATCAATGCGATGAAATTCGATCGTCACATGAGTCGCCTCGGAATATTTGATGATGTTGTTCAACGTCTCTTTAAAGATCAAAAATATATTACGGCGGTAATCGATGGGCAATGTAATGGAAGAAAGACTGGGGTCAATCGTGATAATATGTTCGATCTCTTTTGTTGAAAGGATCTTGGACGCATAATTCTTCATTCGCAATGTCACATTGTCGAACACATCGTTGCGCGGATCGACGGTCCAGACGATATCGTTCATTGCTTCGATCACACTGCGGGACGTCTCGCCGATCTCCTGTACCATCGAACGGGTTTTCTCTGCATTCATCTGTGGTCGGTCCAATTCCCTTTTTGCCACATCGCTGAACAACGCAATTCTCGTTAGGCTTGTCCCGATGTCATCATGAAGATCGGTTGCGATCCTCCCTCGCATCCGCTCAACGCGAAGCAACTGTTCCACTCTAAATCGATAGAGCCAAACTCCAAATCCGGTCAAGGACAAAGTGATGAAAATTCTGAACCACCACGTCTTGTAATAAGGCGCAAGAACGATGATGTTCATTGTCGCTTGATTGGTTTTCGTCCAATTTCCCCGCGCATCAGAAGATTCTACAATAAATTCGAATGAGCCGGGTGGAATATTGGTGTAATATGCAATTCTTCGTGCACCCGCTTCATTCCAGTCATGATCAAATCCGTTAAGTTTGTATCGATATCGAACACGCTCTGGGGATCGAAAGGTTACTCCAGCATATTCAATTTCTGTATGGAAAATATCGGGAGGAAGTGTTACCATATTATTGATAGCAGTAAATCGCTGTTCATTCCCGCCGATACGTTCGATTGTTAGGTGAGGAATTTCTGCTTCGGCGATGACTTTTTTTGGGTCGACGATCGCAACACCGATCGCAGTAGCAAATGCTAATCGTCCATCGTGGAATGTAAATGCAGCCGGTGATGCACCCCCGTTACATTCTTCGGTTCTCATGCCATCGGATATTCCAAAAGAGATACATTGCAGATTATTTTTTCTGCCGAACGCAACATCGTTCAATTGTTCACGCGAAACTGTGTAGATCCCTTTGTTACAACTGATCCAAAAGTTCTTTTTCTCATCTTCCCGTATGGCGAAAACAGCATCATCGAAGAGTCCATTTCTACCATTGTATCGAGTAAATGTTTTCCCGTCATATCGGTTCAACCCTCCGCTGACTGTTCCAAGCCAGAATACCCCTTCATCATCTTGATGTATTGCAAATACACCG
Source organism: Bacteroidota bacterium (assembly GCA_025355705.1). Lineage (GTDB taxonomy): Bacteria > Bacteroidota > Ignavibacteria > UBA10030 > UBA8401 > UBA8401. The sequence goes on from JANXZD010000122.1 coordinate 3,159, forward strand.
TCATCAGAAAGCCCATTTGCCGTTGAATAATGGATTGCGTTCTTTCCATTATACCGGTACA
>JANXZD010000131.1 GCA_025355705.1 Bacteroidota bacterium
GAACTATCTTTGTCAATGCACTGACATTTGTACCTGAACCATCCATGTTCGAACCTTGATAAACTGTGCTGACATTCACCACTTTATATTGTGATAATTGATATACTGAATCTTTTACTTCAATAGAAAATGACCCTCCGGCAAAAGGATAATACACATTTTTACCAGGACCTTTCCAACCTGTGTCTGATGTAAGTTTTGTCATCGCAAAATTTGCACCAGCACTACCAATACTCGTCCGTTGAACATTTTCAAAATACGTGATCGCATTGTTCATCGCTTGAATTTTTACATCATACGATTGCGATCCGAAATACAACGAAATCACGCTGAAACCAATAACCATAAAAATTGCTGTTCGTCCCATAGGTTAACCTCTCAACAAATCTGTCATCTATTTCTCAAATTTTTTGCGGCAAGCCGTATCTGTCTCCAATATGCTGTCTGATATTGATCCAGAGTATCAGACTTCGCATTCATACCATATAAGGATGTATCTACTTCAACTTTTATCCAACTTTGAATTTCAATGTCAATCTGTATTGTATTGATCTGAGTTGTAGGAACTGTAGCATACACCGAGTTGCCATTAAAAGCCGGATTAATTGGTGCCGTTGGGCTTGGTCTCATACCCGGAGTAATATTACTATCTTGAAAATCGTAATAGGTCAACCGAAAACGAGTGACGCCGAGATTTACTTTAGCAGGATTATCCATTTCAGCCTTATCAAAATTTCTATAGAGATATCGGTCGTTCGGGTTTGGAGTCCATGACACTAAATCAGCATTCGTTAGACCAAGTCGATATTCAATCGTATCAATTCTCCCGCCAGCGGTTGTTAACGGAGGATAATCAGTGATAAATTTAATATGGGCTGAATCAGCTTCAATGATCGCCCCATGTTCCGCATCTAATGCACTATCGGCATTTGCGATGTAACCAATTTTTTTAAAATCATATTCAACCAAAGTAATAAGTGCAACTAAATTCTCTTGAACAATTACATTACCGCGTATGACTTGCATATTCTCACTGGTAAATGCATTCATTCTCATACCAATGATCAATAGCGAACCAAAAATGATTGTTGCACTGATTAAATCTAATACTACCTGTGAGCCCATATTTTTTTTCTGTAAGCAAAAAAATTAATACACTATAGAATACTATTTGCAATTACCGCATGTACCAATAACCTACGATTCTTTCAAATTTCAATGTATCCGGTCTGGGCAAGTTATTTACTGTTATTGAATAATCTATTAAATAAGGACTTGTCACCCGAACAATGATTCTTTTGATAAACGTTCGATTCGTTGTTCGATCAACTCGTGATATAACCGGAGGACCGGCATTATAATACAACGAATCATATTCAACAGTCACCGAATCCTTGAACGGAATAAAATTAATAGTATCGCGATGTGTCCATCCATTATAGTCATCAACATCATCAAAATAATATTCGTTGGTTGCACTTTCTCCGGGATCTTTACCAGGTCCAAACTGGGCGTATGTGCTCAATTCTGTAAGTGATAATACTTCATTAGAATCAGCAGATGCTTCATCAAATCGTTTACCTTCAATTTTTTCCAACCGTGAAACTCCAAATGATGTAGCGGATATTCGATATTCCGATAAATCAGTCATCATACCGGTATCGAGCGTGAGTGTGTTTGTGGAAAGAATCAATCTTCCCATTAACATCAACGCCATAATCGTTAATAATGTTTGTCCTAGTCCCATTTTTTCCCCGGCTTAGCTCAATAAAAATTACACTATCGACAAATAACAATTTGTGCCAAATGACACGCACTAGAAAACCACAATTGCTGTACCAAAGTAATTTTGTAAAACTATGAATGATCTTTTGTGATTTGCATTTTGAGATTTATCTTTTCTACAAAGATTTAATCATCATCAACAGTAGACGATATCACTTCTTCCAGCGATGTGTTACCTTCCTTCATTCGTTCCATACCGGAGCGGCGCAATGTCCACATTCCATCTTTCGATGCTTGGTCCCGTATTGCGTTCTCATCTACTTTTTCGCCGGCATTCAATACAATATTCTTGATCGCTTTTGTAAAGAACAGTGCTTCGTGAATTGCCGCTCTCCCTTTAT
>JANXZD010000146.1 GCA_025355705.1 Bacteroidota bacterium
CGAACAACCAGCCGGTGATTCTCATATGCGTTCTCCATAATCACGTAATTTTTCAATCAGGATTCGTATCTGTTTTTGCTGTTCCACCATCATAGAGAGCATGATACTTTCAAACGGTATCGGATGCGCTTGAATGGATATGGCAGGAAGATTCATTTTGGCGTAGGTGAACAGTTCGTCAAATGCGCTTTGGTCTTCTTTCCGTAACGCCCTCCGGAATTGTGACCAGTTGCTCTCTTCGAACTGAATGAGCATTGTTGCGGTCGGTGTTGTTCTTCCCATGAGTGGTCTCCTCCAGAATAATATGTTGATCAAAATTGTGCTGTTCCAAACGGTAGCGTACATCCGCCATTGCCGTCAGATGACCGAAGAAATGTTCCCGCTCCTTCAGTTTGAAATGCGGCGTTGAAGAGACAAGCAATGTCGAAATTCCCTTTTGCATCAATGCGCGGAGCGTTTCACGCACACGGCGGAGAATATCCACAACATCCGCGATCGGCACCTGCTCATCATCGAACAGATCGATCAATCCATACACGATGACAAACTGTGCATTCACGCCGCAGACGAATTGAAACAATCCGTCTGTGATGGAAATATCGAGCTGGTAACATGTGTATGCTCGCGTCACAAACGTTCGGTTTAAAAAAGAGTATGGATCGATCTGTTTCATCCGCGCAAGTTTTGCAAACAAGTACGGATCGACACGATTTGCCGCATCGATGATCACGATAGCAGGATCGCGCATCAGAATCTCCACCGCGATCAACGTCGCAAGCGAATAGACCCTCCTCTCGCCGTACAATAATCCGACTTTCCCCGGCGGTGCGGTAAAGTGTCGGTCAACAACCATATGCGGAGAATTTATTTTATCCATATAAACATAAAAGCCCGACTACAGAGCGGTACTACCGTCTCTATAATCGGGCTTGATAATTTCAACGACCCAATTCTTATTTTATTGTTGCTGCAATTCCTTCAGGAGAGAATGTTGACGCAAGCGTCACTTTGATGCGTCCTGAGATCTTCCCCGCTTGATGAGGTATGGAAAATTCCACCGTTCCATAATGATCATCGGGAAGCGTTCTTCCAAGTTCTTCAAGGATCTTCTTCACATAGGTGTTGATGCGGCGCTCTTGGTCCACGGAATATGTCGATTTCGGCATACACCCTCGTTCAAATGAAATTCAATTACTGTAATTATTAATACTGTAAAAATATACAGTATTTTTATTTCCATGTCAAGTTAATTTTGAAAAAGATGGATGCTAATAGATAAGAGGTTTATGAAGCAGTACAATTACTATTTTACAATGTCTGATTGAATCTCTCGCTATTGCTCTTCTCTGTATTTCAATCGCGAAAGTAGAATCAATCCCACGACCGCAGAAAGTGTAGAGGCGAAAAGGATTGCAATTTTGCTGATAATCAATGGTTCATTTGTTTTGAATGCAAGATTGGCGATAAAGAGAGCCATCGTAAACCCAATGGCACATAGCCATGTCGTTCCATAGATCATTCCCCAAGAAACATTTTTAGGAAGTGCAGCCATTTTCGTTTTAACTGCTATCCACACAAACGATAATATTCCGACCTGCTTTCCAATAATAAGTCCGAGACCGACACCAAGACCCACCGGAGAGACAAGTGCATTCAATATATTCCCTTCAATCTTTACACCGGCGTTAGCAAGGGCAAATATGGGCATAATGAGGAAGGCAACGTATGGATGAAGTGCATGTTCAAAACGATAAAGTGGCGATTGAACCTCCTCACTTAATGAAGCTATTTTATGGATCAATTCGTTTTCACTCTTTGGATCTTCGTTTTGTTTTAAAAGATGTATTGCTTCAGTTGTCTCAGTAATAAAATGTTCCGTATTTATTTTTTTGCGGACTGGTATTGTCATTGCCAAAAGCACACCGGCTATTGTTGCATGGATCCCTGATTTAAGGAAACAGAACCAGAGACCAATTCCAAGTATTGTATACACCGCAGTTGATCGGACGTTGAATTTATTGGCCAATAAAAGCAATACTATGAACCCTCCTCCAATTGCAAGCATCAGTAACGATAGTTCGCTTGTGTAGAACAAAGCTATGACAAGCACAGCACCCATATCATCCTCTATTGCAAGAGCAGCAAGGAAGATCTTTAATCCTGGAGGAATTCTATCGCCAAGCAGCGCAAGAATGCCAAGTGCAAAAGCAATATCTGTTGCCATCGGAATTCCCCAGCCGTGAGATGATTCAAGAGAATTCGAATTGAATGCAAGATAGATCAATGCCGGACCGATCATTCCGCCTAGAGCTGCGATTATCGGCAGCATTGCTTTTTTGAGTGAAGAAAGTTCGCCAACGAGTATTTCCCGCTTAATTTCTAGACCAACAAAGAAAAAGAATATGACCATCAATCCATCGTTGATCCAATGCAGTAATGTTTTTGATAATGCTACACTCCCAACACCAATGGATACGTGTTTCTCCCATAATGCAAAATAATTTTCTGACCAGGAAGAATTTGCCCACACTAAAGCGATTGTAGTAAACACCAAAAGAACAATACCACCGGATGTGTTACTGTGGAAGAAATCGTTAAATGATTCTGATAATATCGATGCTATTTTTTTGTTTTGGATTTTCATTATTTCTAAAGCAAATATAATTTCAAATTAAAGAAAAATAATACGCCACAACAAGTGGTCATGACGCATTATTTGTTCTCCGTATTTAGACTGACAATAACATTCGAATGTTAGATCCAACGACAATGAAAAAATGAGCGTAAATCATGAACATTCATAATGTAATAATAACTTGCATCGAAGGACACGGTACCGACTTAAAATACATCCATAGTTTTCAACACGATTGCGATCAATGCAAAACCTAACATACCTAACATTAAAATGGCTTGAATTGGAAATCCATCATCATCTTGGCTTGGATGGTCTTTTCGTGTGATCTCATTTTTCATAATAATTCTCCATTTCACATGATAAAACATAATGATTGGAATTGTTCAACAATGCCAATACATCGTGCAATAATTTCCGAATGTTCAGTACAAATATTCGGGTCTAGAAAATGAATGGTTGAAATATTATGTGAGAGGTGGATCTCTAGGTTTAGAAGGTAAACACTCTAGGTATGTATATTTTGATTGGAAATCCGTGTAATCATATATTCTTTGTGATTTGTTGAGAACGAATATATTATTAAATGATATAAAGTGAGAAGATATATCCGATTGAATACACGGAAGAACATGTTTTTTTATTGTCCAGATTGGTGAACCTGGTATTTCACGTGATTTTTTTTCTGATGTTACTTGATGATGCTTATCACCGGAATTGAGCAACTCTTTCAAAACAATAACATTTCCTACTGTCGCTACTAAAACATAGCATACAATGAGAGAGTAATACATACTATTTCTAAGAGTTGCTTTCATACAGCAAATATACTTTAATCAAGTTGCAAATACAATTTATAGCTAATTTCAGAATTGTTTTAAAAAAGAAAAGAGCCATTCACAACAGATGTGAACG
>JANXZD010000177.1 GCA_025355705.1 Bacteroidota bacterium
ATATACACCGCTTGATTCAATTGTGAGTAATATCGATTCCGTTACCGCTGAGCAGGTGCTGACTGTTTCACAACAATTGTTTGATGTCGAAAAATTTACTACCGTTATTCTTTCTCCAAATGGGAAAGAAAACGTAAACTAAATAACAGTAATAATAAAATCTAAAACTAAATTACTAAACTAATAAACTTAAAAGTGAGATGATGGTATGATTATCGGAATTCCAAAAGAGATTAAAACAAACGAAAATCGTGTTGGACTTGTTCCTGTTGGCGTTGAAACGCTTCGTCAATTCGGTCACACGGTGATCGTTGAAACAAAAGCCGGCGTCGGAAGTGGTTTTGAAGATTCTGCATATATTGAAGCCGGAGCAAAAATTGCGAAGAATGCAAAAGAAGTGTATCACAAAGCTGACATGATCATTAAAGTGAAAGAGCCGATCAAATCTGAATACAATCAAATTCGGCGCGATCAGATCGTATTCACGTATTTCCATTTTGCAGCAAGTAAAGAACTTACTGCGGCAATGATAAAATCTCAGGCAGTATGTATCGCTTATGAAACAGTGCAAAAGGACGACGGCTCATTGCCGCTTCTCATTCCAATGAGTGAAGTTGCAGGTCGTATGGCTCCCCAAGAAGGTGCAAAATATTTGGAACGTACAATGGGTGGAAGAGGAATTTTGCTTGGTGGTGTGCCGGGAACTGAACCGGCGAATGTCGTTGTACTTGGTGGTGGAATTGTTGGAACTCAAGCTGCAAAAATTGCTGCCGGTTTTGGCGCGAAAGTAACTATTCTCGACAACAATTTGTATCGTCTGCGGCAGCTTGATGATATTATGCCAAAAAATGTATCAACAATGATGAGCAATGCATATAATATTCGCAAAGTGATTCAAACGGCGGATCTGGTGATCGGTGCTGTATTGATTCCTGGTGCAAAAGCACCAAAGTTGATCCGAAAAGAAATGTTGAAGACGATGAAACCTGGATCAGTAATTGTTGACGTTGCGGTTGATCAAGGCGGATGTATCGAAACCTGTAAACCGACAACCCATGAAGATCCGACGTTTGTTGTAGATGGAGTGATCCATTATTGTGTTGCTAATATGCCCGGCGCCGTTCCGTTTACTTCAACCATTGCTTTGACGAATGCAACACTTCCGTACGCTGTGGAACTTGCGAACAAAGGATGGGAAAAAGCAATTCAAAACAACAAAGAATTGAAAATGGGATTGAACATGGTTGATGGTCTTGTGACGTATAAAGGTGTTGCCGATGCTTTCAATATGAAGTACACCCCGGTCGATACAATTCTTCGATAAATATTTTCTCTTTATATGTCAAACTTGATGCCATCGTGTTATGCGATGGCATCTCTGTTTTAAGCATTTTCCACTTCCATTCTTGAACTTTTTTCAATACATTATGTTACAAAAATTATAGTAATGTGATACTATTATCCCAAAACCAATTTCTAATATGTTAGAATAATGCCCAACGTAAAGATCACTCTCGACGGAACTCAATACGAAGTAGACAGCAAAAAAATGATCATTGAAGCTGCGAAAGAGAACAGCATTTCAATTCCGCATTTTTGTTGGCACTCAAAACTTTCTCCTTCGGGAAATTGCCGTATCTGTTTGGTCGATGTGGAAAAGATGCCAAAACTTGCCATTGCCTGTATGACTCAGGTTGCAGAAGGAATGGTTGTTCATACAAAGACCGAAAGGGTCATCAACGCTCGTGAAGCGGTGATGGAATTTATCCTCATCAACCATCCGCTTGATTGTCCCATCTGCGATGAAGCCGGCGAATGTAAACTTCAAGATTACGCGTATAAATACAGCAAAGGTTTCAGCCGTTTTGTAGAGAACAAAGTTCACAAAGAAAAACGCGTTGATATTGGACCGCGGGTAATGTTCGATGCTGAGCGATGTATCTCATGTTCGCGCTGTATTCGTTTTTGTGATGAAATTGCTGGTGTCCATCAATTGCAATTCGTGCAACGCGGCGATCGTGTAACGATTGAAACTTTTCCCGGTGAATCATTGGACAATCCATATTCAATGAATGTTGTTGATATTTGTCCGGTTGGTGCGTTGACAAATAAAGATTTTCGTTTTAAATCCCGTGTGTGGGAAATGTCATTCACGGATTCTGTTTGTAACGGTTGTGCCCGCGGTTGTAATATTGAAGTTGGTGTTCGTAATAACGAAATTCTTCGATTGAATCCACGAACGAATGATGACGTGAACAGTGCTTGGATGTGCGATCATGGACGATTAGAAACTTGGAAGAATGTCAATGCAGAAAATCGGATCAAATCACCGAAGATCAGAAAAGATGGGCAGTTGGTTGAAGTTGGTTGGGATGAGGCGATTGCAAAAGTAGCTTCAGAACTAAAATCATTCAATAAGAATGAGGTAGCAGTTCTCGGATCCGGATTTGCAACGAATGAAGATAATTATCTCTTTGCAAAATTTGCGAAAGAAGTTCTTGGCACACGCAATATTGATTTTGGTCGTCACAACGAAGGAGTAGATGATACTGTATTGATCAGAGCAGATAAAACTCCAAATGCATCTGGTGCGGCTGCCGTTGGAATTCTTCCGCAAGACAACGGATTGGGTTTTAATCAAATAATTTCTGCCATTAAAGCGGGGAAAATTAAAGCATTATATTGTCTTGAAGATGATATCGCTGCAATTCCCGGTGTTGGAGAAGCGTTGGCAAACCTAGAATTCTTTGCAGTTCATGCAACGAATCATAATAAAACCACACCATACGCTCATGTTGTTCTTGCGGCATCAACTTACGTTGAAAAGAATGGAACGATGACGAATTTCCAATATCGCGTTCAACGAATCAGACCTGCAGTAACTACGTTAGAACAGGATCGCGCTTTAGACAATTTTGAGATGAGTCGCTGGGATAAATTTGCAGCCCACAACGATAA
>JANXZD010000216.1 GCA_025355705.1 Bacteroidota bacterium
GCCGCAACAGTTGGAATATCTTGCAGTTGATCGCACATATGCGCGGCTTTATAGCACATTTGTTTTACTTTACCTGAAGTATCTTTTCCTTCAAGCGTAGTAAGATCGATCATATTCAACGCAAGTTTGAGCGCTTGAAGCTTCGAAGATTTTTTAATGCTTCGGGAAGTGAATCTAGCAACCCGTTCTTCAACTCCAACCTGATCAACAACAGGACTCATTCGAAAGTTTGGAACATCGATGGTATTCATCATTTTAGCACAACCATTTTCTTTATAGAATTATAATTTCCTGATGTTAATCTATAAAAATAAATCCCGCTAGACAACTGTTTAGAATCAAAATTTATTGTATAGCTGCCGGCTTCCGCAAATTGATTAACCAGTACGGCTATTTCTTTCCCTAAGACATCGTAAATTCGGAGTGAAGTGTCGCTTGGTTTTTCCAATGAAAAATTAATTGCTGTCGTAGGATTGAATGGATTCGGGAAATTTTGAGATAATGAATATGTGTATGGTGATGTAATTCTTTCAACTGAACTTGGTGTATACTTGTAACCCAATATTCGTATATCGTCAACATACAAACCGTCCCGTTGGTCGCCGCCGTCGGCTGCTACTCTAAATCGGATTTTGATCTGTTTGCCAACATACGGTGTGAGGTCTCCAGTTTGTTCGATCCACGTTAGACCTGGAGTGAATGCATCATACCCAAATGAAGCTCCTGGTTGTTTGCTGCCGCTTCTGCCCGAACCTTTGCGAGAAAGTTGTGTTTTAAGTGTAGTCCAATTTGTTCCGCCATTTGTTGAAACTTCAACAGTTCCAAAATCCCATGTCGATTCAATTGACCATTTTGTTTGAAATTTTAATTCAGCGTATTGATACAATGAAAGATCGATTGGGGAGAGAAGCGTAAGCGAATTATCGCTGTTTGGTAAATAGTTCCCTGTTGGACTGTCTGTGAATACTTTTGAGTTGGTTGCAATATCTGTTACAACTCCCCAACCGGATCCGGTTGACCAAAGCAATGTGGTATTTGCACTGTCATTAAGCAGAACTTCCGGAATACCAACAAAAAATGTGATACTATCGTTTATTACCGCACCTGAAGAATCTTTCAAAAATATTTTTATAGGCGAAGATGAATTAGGGTTTCCTAATGCAAATTCAAAATTCCCCTCATATTCTGAGAAGGAAGGGATTTTGCCAGTGATAATAGATGGAGAAATAATTCCACCTGACGTTGAAAGACCAATCAGTATTCCGTTTGCTTCAGCCAATCCCTTATTAACAAACCGAACCGTGATAGTATTCTTTACACCAATTTTAATATTGTTTGCAGTAAATGATTTTATTGTGATATAAGATCCAGCATAATATGCCAACAATTTATTCTGCAAAAGATTTTCCTGTGCCTGAGGGAAGATCCTTTCTAATAAAGGCCAAAATCCATTTGAACCGATTCCTTGTTCGCTCGTTCCAACTTCGGGTGTCATTGCATACGTTCTTGGTTTTGAACTATCGCCGTACATAAAATCATCAGAATTTCCACGGGTTGAATATCCCACTGTTTGAAGATCTGTTCCTATCGCGTATCGATTAATTGCAGACATATCAAACGACCATTGCCGAAAGAGAAGTGAATCACCGCTTTCAGTCGAACTGTATCCCCAAGGATAAATCAATAAGTTGCTGTATGTGTGATAGTTAAAACACGTTTTGATGTTATGGGACATCATAAAATTATGAATCGCCTGAGTTTCCGGTTCGGAAAAAGCTTCAGTCCCGCGGTACGTATCATTATCGACTGCAGTGCTCGATCCATTATTCGGCGCATTCCACATAAGTGTTGGTCCGTAGTTTCTATTGAGATCGACTCCTTTGTTTGTCGTACCGACATTGCGACGATTTTTTCTATGCATTCCGCCGCCGCTTGGACTATTTGTTTGATTGAACACATAACCATCAGGATTAACAACAGGAATAAAATACATTTGGCGGTTGTTCACAAGATACGTTGCATCAGGATCTTTTCCGTAATTTTCAAGAAGCCACCACATGTAATAGATCACGGTCATCATTCCTTCTGGCTCTCGCGCATGATGCAGTGCAGTGTATAATACTTCTGGTTCCGAAGGTTCGTCGGTGTTAGGATTATCGGAGATCTTTACATTATAAATTTCTCTTCCTTCAATACTGGTTCCGATGGTCGCTTTTGCCGTAATAAGATTTGGGAAGAGAAGTGTCATCGAATCCAATTGCTGAACAACTTCGGTGTATGTAAGAAATCCTCCCATAGAACCATATCGAAAATATTTTGGAACATCAGCTGAAATTTTTGCTGAGCGGTGTGTTTCTTGTTTTTGTTGTTCGGCATAATATGCCTGCCAGTCTTTGATTGTAATAGAATACGAGATCCCGGCTTTGTCTAATTGTTGAAGTTCCGATGCACTTAAAAAGAAGGAGATTCTATCACCAACTTTCCCGTCAAAATGATCGACAGCAATTCCAAGATCAGCAATCCGTTGTAATTCTAATGACGTTGCAACAGGAATTTGAACCTGACTATATCGGTCTTGAGAAATGAGAAAAGTGATTGAAAAGAGAAAAAGTAAAAATATTTTCATTTAGAGAGTACCATCTTCTAATGAAGGAATAGTTTCTTAGGAATACGTTATAAAAACATATACTGATAGAAAGTAGTGAAAAAAACGCTATTCGGAAAGTGTTACTTTCCTCCATCCACGCACGGAATTACAGATGTAAATTGAATCAGATGACTCTACATCGCTTATCGTTAGCGTTGCTTCGCCTGCAAGAGGATTTGTATACAATACTTCTCGTCGATAGATTCCTGCCAACAGCCCACAATTAAGTGGTGGCGTGAGCAGTTTTCCATTTTTTTCAATGAAAATATTTGTTATCGCCCCTTCGGTGATTTCATCTTGTTCATTGAGAAAAATATAATCAGCAAGATTCTCTTCTTTTGCACGGACAGAATATTTTTCATAAAGATCTCTATTCGTTGTTTTATGGAACAAGAACCGATTGGTCGAGTTGGTTCGTTCCGGTGCAATTTTTATGCGCTTGTAGATAGGTGTTTCGGTTAGTTCAAAAGCCCCAACTAACAGTTCGCTGTTGTTTGAAAGTAATAACCGAACCCGATATTTTTTTTGTCTATCGAAAGATCGTTCTGCTAAAAAAAGGGAATCGAGAATTCTTTCACGATGAAAATTGAATGAAAAATAATCAGCCGAATTTTTCATCCGCGTTAAATGTTCTTCGAGAAATGTAAATGTACCATTCCACAGAATGGTTTCAAGCAATTGAAAATCAGGATCGTCATACAAAAGAAACGCTGCTTTTAATTTACATTCATCCAATTCTTGCTGAGAATCGGAATCGAATACAATTCCGCTGCCGACTCCCATTGTTCCTTTTTTATTCTGTGCTTCGATGGTCCGGATTGCAACATTAAAAACCGCTTCTTTATCTGGAGAAATGAATCCGATTGCTCCGCAATAGACACCTCGCGGATGATTTTCTAATTGATTGATGATCTGCATCGTTCGGATTTTAGGCGCGCCTGTTACTGAGCCACAGGGGAATAATGATTTGAAAATATCATAATACGATGTGTCGGTTTTCAATAATCCGTTGACCGTAGATGTCATTTGAATTACTGTTTCGTACCGTTTAATGGAATACATATTTTCAACGGTAACAGATCCTGTTTTACAAATTCTTCCAATATCATTCCTCAACAGATCAACGATCATCAGATTTTCACTTTTATTCTTCTCATCATTTCGCAGCCATTCTTCGTTTAGATAATCTTCTTCCAAAGTTCTGCCGCGCTTAACGGTTCCTTTCATCGGTTTGGTTGTGATCTCATTTCCATTCCGTTTGAAGAATAATTCCGGTGAGAAAGACAATATTTGAGAATCGCCTAAATTAAGAAATGCTCCGTATGGAACGTGTTGTTTCTTTCGTAATTTGAAATAGAGGTCTGCTACATTACCTAAAAGATCAAATTCAAATCTGTCGGTGAAATTAATTTGGTAGGTATCGCCATTGATGATGTATTCCTTTAATGCGTCAATGGTATTTCTATAAGTTTGATCGTCAATATGTAATTTTGGATTATAGATCTTTGATTGAGGATTAGGAGTGATCGCATCTAGGATATCTTTTTGAATGTGTTTTGGAGAATCATAAACACCGAACCATAGCAAAGGAAATGAGGAATTGTGCTGAAAATCATTTACCGTAGTATCCTCAAAATGGTAGGCACACTCATAGCTGACATAACCTGCGATCCATTTTTTATTTTGAAGGTACTCTTCAATCTTTTTGAAAATATTGGGAATATCCGCCAGATCGTTTGTTGAAAGAATGTCAATGGGGGACGAGAACAACAGATTTTTGTTGTTCACTACATCATACCGTGATGATTCTAATAAAACCGTATTCGGTTTTATTAGTTCAGAAAATAAAAAAGCACGGTCAACAATTGTTTGACCGTGCTTCGTATTCTTTTTCTGGTTATCCAACAAGCTGCTCCAGATTGACCTTTAGTTTTTGAATTGTCTGCTCAAAATTTTGTTGCTTGTTCTTTTCTTTCTCCAACACCTCGGCGGCAGCTTTACTCACGAAATTTTCATTGTTTAGTTTTGCCATGACGCCGCGCAATTGTCCTTCAAGTCGATCGATCTCTTTTTGTAAACGGTCGCGTTCAATACCGGTATCAATTATTCCTTTTAGCGGAATGAAAATTTCCTGACCATTAACGACGGAACTGGCAGAATATCCCGGCTTTGCAATGGCTATTCCAATCGTGACGTTCTCAAGTTTCAGGAGTTTCTGAAGAGAATTCCTGTTGTTTTCAAGAATGGTCACTTTATCGAAATCATTACAACTTGCAACAAAGTCAATGTTCCTTG
>JANXZD010000243.1 GCA_025355705.1 Bacteroidota bacterium
GCACGTATTGCCCAGCTTGCGCGCGCAGTGGGCATCCATCTTGTTCTTGCAACACAGCGTCCTTCTGTTGATGTCATCACCGGTGTGATCAAAGCAAATTTTCCGTCACGCATAGCGTATGCTGTTTCATCCAAGATCGATTCCCGCACAATTTTAGACGGCAGTGGAGCGGAACAATTGATCGGGCGCGGTGATATGTTATATCTCTCTCCCAGCAGTCCTAAGGCAATCCGTATGCAGAACGCATTCATTTCTGCGGAAGAAGTTGAAGAGATCGTTGACCATATCGGAAACCAAAAAGGGTACAGCAAGCCGTATGAACTTCCATCCGCACTGGAAAAGAAAAGAGGTGGAAGCGCCGGCGGTACAGGCGAACGAGATGAGTTATTTGATGAAGCGGCTAGGATAATTGTCCGCCACCAACAAGGTTCTGTTTCGTTGTTGCAGCGCCGTTTAAGTGTCGGTTATTCACGAGCCGCACGACTGGTGGATCAATTGGAAGAAGCCGGCATTGTTGGTCCATTTGACGGAAGTAAAGCACGCGAAGTGCGGATTCAAGAAGAATCGGATCTTGAGTTTCTGTTGAAGAACCTTGACTAATAAAAGAGTGAGATTCTTCTTGTGACAGTATCCGAACAACATATCCTTTCAACACTATTCAGTTTTTTCAATTGAAGCACAGTTCATCAATGAAATATTCCTTAGCGATACTGTTCTTATACGTTTATTCGTTCTCTCAAGAATTATCTCCGAAAGAAGTGCTTGAGAATGTTCGAACCAAATATTCGCAGATGAATGATGTGTCGGCTGATTTTGTTCAATCAGTGAAACTGCGGTATAAACAATCCGGACAAAAGACCGACGGCACTATCCAATTGAAAAAAGGGAATAGATACCGGATTGAAACCGATCAACAGACGATCGTGACCGACGGCAAAAAAATTTGGATGTATTCGCCAAGCAACAAACAAGTATTGATCGATGTCTTTAAACCAAATCGTCAACAATTCTCACCTGACAAGTTCCTGATTGGCCTACCGAAGGACTTTTCGGCATCCAAACTCGACACAGCAAATGGATTGTTGATCCTCACTCTTGAACCGACGAAGGGCACTACGCAATCTTTGATGATGACGGGCGTGAAAGTTTTGGTTAAAAGAGATTCATGGTTGGTTGAGAGAATTGAGTATACTGAAAACAATGGAACGATGACAACTATTGCACTTTCAAATATCCGATTCAATAAAGGGATTGCCGATACCAATTTTCGATTTGAGATTACTCCGGAGATGAAAGTAGTGGATGTGAACTCGTTCAAACAATGAAATCTATCATCAAAAATACGCTTAGTATGATGTTCAGTGTGGCGCTTGCTGCATTCTTCCTCTATTTTGCTTTCCGGGGAAAAGATATCACGGTTATTTGGCATTCGTTGATCGATGTACACTGGTTATGGTTCGTCGTGTTATTTGTTGGCAGCGCTCTGAGTCATCTTCTCCGCGCATGGAGGTGGAAATATCTTCTGCATCCTGTAAAGGAAAATGTCTCGCTCCGCAATGCATTTTCAGTGACGATGATCGGATACCTCATCAACAATGTTGTTCCCAGGCTCGGTGAATTTGTCCGTCCCTATGCGATGAAGAAACTGGAAGGAATCTCAAAGAGCGCAACAATGGGTACGATTATTCTTGAGCGTATTTTGGATATCGTTACATTTGCACTTGTTGTTTTGACAGTGTTGGCGATCTATGCGAAGCCATTCGGTCAATGGTTCCCTTCGATGGCGCAATTCCAATGGTTATTTTTCACGGGATCCATCGTTATGATGGTTATTTTCGTTTTGCTTTTCTTGAAAGCCGATGTGCTATTTCGATTCCTGAAAAAATTTCTTTTTTTATTCCCGAAGAATCTTCGCGGACAAATGGATAAAATATTTGAATCCTTCCTATCCGGATTTCGTGCGGCAAATAATACGGGAAATTATTTGATGATTGCAATTACGAGTGTATTAATCTGGGTCTCCTATATCGTTCTTCTCTATATTCCATTTTTTATCTATGATTTTCCGGCGCGGAATGGATTGAATTTTGGATCGGCAGCAGTTCTACAGGTTGCCTCTGGTCTTGCTTTTGCATTACCGACACCGAGCGGAATTGGAAGTTATCATTCGTTCACGTCATTTGTTCTTACAAAATTATTCTCTGTTGATGCGATGCAGGCATTGAGCTTTGCAGTATATACGCATGCCGTAGGTTTTCTCACGACGACTGTTCTTGGATTGTACTACTTTATTGTCGATAAGATCCATGTTGGTGATGCAATGTTGAGGAACGAAGGGAATGGATCTGTGTGAAGAGTTTGATCATGCTCATGTGTTTTATTACAATGCTTACTGCGCAGCCAAAAAAATCGAACGCTGTTGAGCGTGCGAATACGTTTGCAGTGTTCGGCGGCATGGGAGTACATATGGTCTCTGCTCCCGGTATTGTTGAATACATCAATTCTGTCTCAACATTTGCTCAGCGTGTGAACGATTTTGGTGCCGCAGTGGATTTTTTTGGCGGTGTTGAATTTCCAATTGATGATGATTGGGGTGTGAAACTTGAACATTCCTATTTATTTAAATCATATACCGTTTCGGGCAATCTCGGCGGCACGTATGATATTTTTTACGCAAATCAATCACCATCCGTCATCGTCCAAAAGATCATTGTTGGGAAAGGATATTTTGTAAAGCTCGGAGCGGGCGGAGGTTATCATTTTGGGTCATTGATAGAGAAAGTTTCCACGTTTGGAACAACAACTGAATATTCAGCTAGCGGCATTGGTCTTACAATTGAAGCAGTCGGTCAAACAGCATTCGATGATAATGTGTACGGTTATATCGGCGGTTCGCTCGGATGGGAATTTATGAGTGACCTTAAAGAGAACAACGGAAAAAAATTAACACTGCCAAATTCTGCGAAAACAGTTTCGCTGGATTATTTTCATGCAGGGATACGATTCGGAATGAACTATTATTTTTAACAATTATTAACAATCAATTAAAGGAGCTATGAAACAATTTTTAATTTTTCTCTGCGCAGCAACGATGTTCGCACATACTTCTGCTGCACAACAAAAACCAACATCCAATAAAAAAGGAAAAACAACCGTGCCAGTAGAAAACGTTAACCCTCAAAAAGGTTTTGTCGTTATTGAGACATCACTTGGTAACATTACTATTCAATTGAATGATGCTGCTGCACCGAAACATTCCGCGAACTTCCGCAAATTGGCGAAGGAAGGCTTCTATGAGAACACAACATTTCATCGTGTCATTCCAGGATTTATGATCCAGGGAGGCGATCCGAACTCAAAGAATGCCGATAAAAGTACTCATGGAATGGGTGGTCCGGAATATCGTATTGATGCCGAGATCGGTTTGAAACACGACCGGGGTGTTATTGCCGCCGCTCGTCAAGGCGATCAGGTCAATCCTCAGCGGATGTCGAATGGGAGTCAATTCTATATTACTGTTGCCGATGCAAAATTTTTGGATGGACAATATTCCGTTTTTGGAAAAGTAGTGGAAGGAATGGATGTTGCTGACAAGATCGTTGCTGTTCCTCGCGATCCGCGTGACAACCCGCTTGAAAAGATAGTCATCAAAAAAATGACCGTCATCGAATAATGTGATCGCCCTGCAAAGGTTTTTAAATCCTCTGCAGGGTTTTCCAAAACAGTATGGCAAAATCCAGAGAAAAATTTGATGGTGAGAAGTTCATTTCTTCATTTAAGAAGAGGGAGTTTGCCCCCCTCTATTTTTTCTACGGTGACGAATCGTTCTTGATCGAAGAGGTCGTCGATGCTCTTTTAGAATATGCAATCAATCCGGCGATGAAAGAATTCAATCTTGACATCTTTCATGGAAATGAGATCGATGGAAAAAAGATCATTTCTCTAGCCGCCGCGTATCCCATGATGGCTGAACGCAGGGTTGTCATCATTAAGGATTTTGATCGTGTCAGTGGAAAGGAAATACTTGAATCGTATGCCGAAAAACCTTCATCAACGACGGTTCTTGTCATGATCGGCAATTCACCTGATTTTCGTAAAAAACCTTTCCTCACTTTCAAGAAATTAGGTGTAGCGCACGAATCAAGAGAGCTTTTTGACAATGAAACGATCACCTGGATCGAAGCGAAAGTAAAGAAAATAAAACGAACGATCGAACCGGGAGCCGTTCAACTACTACATTCATATGTTGGAAATAATCTACGTGAATTGTCAAACGAAATTGAAAAAGTAGTGATTGCCATTGATGAACGTCAGAAAATATCCATTACTGATGTGGAAAAAGTGGTTGGTGTTTCGCGAGAATTTTCGGCATTCCAATTATGTGATAAAATTGGCGAGAAAAACGCTGCGAAAGCCCTTGAAATCACTGAACGGATGCTGAATACAGGGGAAAGTGTTGTTGGAATTATTGCTGCAATCTCAAACCATTTTGTCCGTCTTTGGAAACTCCAAGATGCAGTCAGGCAGCGGAAAAGCGATCAGGAAATGCTTCAATATGTCTACTTCAATTCTTTTGCACTGCGATCCAGTCTAGCGCAGATCAAGAATTTTAGGCCTGATGAAATTGAAAATGTATTTCTGATTCTTGCAGAAGCCGATCTTGCGGCAAAATCGTCCGGAGATCCGAAATTGATCATGGCACGATCAATTACCGAGATCATCTCGGGAGTTATCAATCAAACTGCGGATAGTATTTCTGTATGAAATTATTTTTCTCTCCCACTTCGGACGAATGGGTTATATTCACCATCATTTTTATCTCGATTGGAATTTTTATTGGCGTAGCTGAATTTCTACGGCATAGATTCCATGGTTCGCCCGAGATCACACGTAAACTTGTTCATATCCTTACCGGTTTATTGATCTTTTTTGCCCCGAATGTGTTCTATTCAGGTATACCGGCAATTCTGTTAGCGGTAACGTTCATTACCGTCAATTTTTTCGCCATACAATTTAATTTATTGAAAGGTATGCATGGCACAAATCGGCATTCGTATGGAACGGTCTATTATCCGTTATCATTCCTCATATTGGTTCTGTTGTTTTGGGATCTAGCGCCGTACATCATATCAATTTCAATCCTTGTGCTTGCAGTCGGCGATGCATCTGCCGCTATTGTCGGTGAAAATCTTCGTTTCCCCCATCTGTTCTATCTGACAAGTGACAAAAAATCGTTTGAAGGCTCAGCAGTAATGTTCACAACAACCTTACTGATAGTATATGGTTCAATGATATATTTGAATATCAAACCGCCATTTGATCCTGTCATCATTGCTGCCGTTACTGCATTGTTTGCAACTGTGTTTGAAGCTGTCTCATCACGAGGGTTTGATAATTGTACGGTTCCATTAAGCACAGCATTCATGCTGCATCATTTTATAGCATCTCCATCGTATCACCTCCCTGAACAGATGGTTATTGGAATTATTCTCGCCGTATTGATCGGAATTGTTTCGTTCTATTTCAAGTTTTTGGCGGTGAGCGGAAGTGTTGCAACATTCCTTCTTGCAACGATCATTTATGGAGTCGGTGGTTGGAAATGGACAACTCCAATCCTAACATTCTTTATCGCTTCCAGTCTTCTTTCAAAATTTGGAAAAGCGCAAAAGAAAAAAATCGAGATTATCTTTGATAAGACCGATAAACGAGATGCAGGACAAGTTGTGGCAAATGGTGGTGTTGCTGGAATAATTATTTTACTATGGCATTTTTTCCCTCATGATACAGAGTTGTACTATTTTTATATTGCATCAATCGCTGCTGTTACTGCGGATACCTGGGGAACAGAAATCGGAACGTTATGGAAGGGGAAACCTCGGTCGATCGTTACGTTGCAAAAAGTTGAACCAGGAACGAGTGGCGGGGTTTCGTTGCAGGGCACCTTCGGTGCGTTGACCGGAGCAATGATTGTTACTATTTCTGCGGTTATCGTCAACAGTTCGGAGTTTTCTTTTCCGTTGATCGCGTTGATTATTTCTTCCGGTTTGATCGGGTCTCTTATAGATAGTTTTTTTGGTGCAACGATACAGGCACAATATCAAACTTCCAGTGGAAAATTAACAGAAAAAACCACAATAGATGGTGTAAAGACTACGATGGTTCGAGGAATTCGTTGGATCGATAATGATGTAGTGAATTGGATATGTGCATTTTCGGGTGCGATTGTGATGTTTCTTTGTATGCATATATTTTGAATAAGAGATAAAGATTGGTACCTTACCGTATGATGACAAAAGAAGTAACAGTACAAAAAATAAAAATTGGTTTCGGAAATCCTTTAGTATTAATTGCCGGACCTTGTGTTGTAGAAAATCGGGATATGATCTTCTATACAGCAGAAAAAGTAAAATCGATTTGTGAGAAATTTCATACGCCGGTCATTTTTAAATCTTCATACAAAAAAGCTAATCGGACCAGTATGAGTGGATTTGTTTCCATTGGAATGGATGAAGCGTTGAAGATCTTGGATGATGTAAAGAAGGTGTTCGACTTACCGATCCTGACCGATATTCACACAGCTGAAGAAGTGAATAGTGTCGCTCAGGTCGCCGATATTTTACAAATCCCTGCATTTTTGTGCAGGCAGACGGATCTGTTGATTGCTGCAGGAAAAACAGGAAGGGCTGTGAATATCAAAAAAGGTCAATTCCTTGCACCGGAAGATATGAAGCATCCGATTGAAAAGGTCGCATCAACGAATAATGAAAATATTCTTGTTACAGAACGTGGAACCACTTTTGGTTACCATAACCTTGTTGTGGATATGCGCGGATTGGTGATGATGAAAAAATTTGGATATCCCGTCGTGCTCGATGCGACACATTCCGTGCAATTACCGAGCGGTGAAAATGGAAAAAGTGGAGGGCAACCGGAATTTATTTTTCCGTTATCGCGTGCCGGTGTTGCGGTGGGAATTGATGCATTATTTGTAGAAACACACCCTGAACCTGCAAAAGCGTTGAGTGATGCGGCAAGTCAATTAGCGCTGGACCAATTGGAGAAATTGTTGAAACAAGTTGTTGCGATCAATAAAACAATGAAAGATGTAACGGCATAATATGTCCAACGAATCTGTTGATATACAAAAAGCAAAACGCGTTATCCGCATGGAAGCGGAAGCTGTTGCTGCGCTTGAAGGAAAGATCGATGATTCTTTTCAGAAAGCCATTGATATTATCTTCCATTGCAAAGGAAGAGTTGTTGTTTCGGGAATGGGCAAATCCGGGATCATTGCACGAAAGATGGTTGCAACGATGAATTCTACCGGAACGCCTTCAATCTTTCTTCATCCATCCGATGCTGTACATGGCGATCTTGGAATGGTTCGCAATGACGATGCAGTGATCTGCATTTCTAAAAGCGGCGATACGCAGGAGATTCGCCTACTGCTGCCGATGTTCAAACGAATTGGTGTGCCTATTATTTCAATGGTCGGGAATATGAACTCTCATCTTGCCCTGCAATCGGATGTTGCTCTTGATATCTCCGTGAAGGAAGAAGCTTGCCCTCTTAATCTTGCGCCAACAACATCAACAACGGTGACGCTTGCTTTGGGTGATGCACTTGCTGTAACGTTACTTGAAAAGAAAAACTTTACTGCCGAGGATTTTGCAATGTTTCACCCAGGTGGTAACCTAGGAAAACGGTTGCTCTTGAAAATTGAAGAACTTGCGATTATCGGGAAACAAATCCCATCGATCAGTGTGAATGCAAGTTTGAATGAAGCAATTCTTGAGATGACGACAAAACGACTTGGCGCAACATGTGTTGTCGATACGAATGGAAATCTTGCAGGAATTATCACCGATGGTGATCTTCGCCGGCTGCTGCAAAAGACAACGAATGTTGCAGATCTTACGGCAGCACAAGTGATGTCGAAAAATCCAAAAACGATTCGCAAAGGAACATTGGCATCCATCGCTTTACAGGAGATGGAACAGTTCAGTATCACGCAGCTTATTATTGTTGACGATGAACGAAAACCGTATGGTGTTGTTCATTTACACGATCTTGTCCGTGCCGGGTTGGGTGGAGAATCAACAGCGTGAAAAGGATTTTCATTGTTCTCATAGTGCTGATGGCAATGCTGGGATGCGCAGAAAAAGTCAGACCTTCCGTACTTAGCGGTGTCTCGAGTACACAGCTCCCGACCCAGGAAAGCTGGAATTCCACGATCACCTTTTCCGATTCAGGAATTGTAAAAGCGATAATAAAAGCAGGACATATCTACGCTTTCGACAATTCGCGCACCACATATATGGATTCCGGAGTGGTGATTGATTTCTTTGACGAGTTTGGAAAACATACAACAGTATTAACATCACATCGTGGATCTGTTGACGAAGGAACAAACAATCTTGAAGCGATC
This sequence comes from Bacteroidota bacterium, assembly GCA_025355705.1. GTDB lineage: Bacteria > Bacteroidota > Ignavibacteria > UBA10030 > UBA8401 > UBA8401. Next base: position 8,429 of record JANXZD010000243.1, read on the forward strand.
GGAAATGTTATTGTTACTTCGGATAGTGGAACTGTGGTGAAGACAGAGAAGATGTTTTGGGCCAATGCAAAACAACTTATCTATTCACCTGAATTTGTTCATATCACTTCACCAACGGAAGATCTGCAGGGAACCGGTTTTGAATCAGACCATAATCTGCGGAACTATCGGATCTTCAAAGTAACCGGAACTGCGGAGCGAAAGTGAGTGGAATGTTTCTCAAATTTTTTTCCGTCGAAAATTTACAAGAGGTGAAATTCCTATTCCAACGATGGAATCTGTGTGAGGGAAAGGGGCAGGGGGGATGTAGAAAATATAAGATGATGGTCATGATGATGTTCGCAGTTGCTGGTTTATCATTTTCACAGCAATCCAATCTCATCATCCTTCAAAATGCAGATGAATTTGCAGGAAAACGATTAGAGAATGGTGAAGATATTCGAGAGTTGACCGGTAATGTCAATTTCCGACAGGGCGATGCAAGGGTTTGGTGTGATAAAGCGATCCAATTCATCAATCGAAATGAAGTTGAGTTGATTGGAAATGTTAAGGTCGTCAGGGATACAGTAACACTCACCTCGAAACATGGTCGCTATTATGGAAATCTTCATAAAGCGGATGGTGAAGGAAATGTTAAACTAAAAACTCCGCATGTGACATTGTATGCAGATATTGGAACATATTACCTGGATGAAAAGCGCGCTTTCTTCCAACGCAATGTAAAAGTGGTCGATTCATCTTCCATTATTTATTGTGAGCAATTGACCTATTATGAGAAGCAGAGAAAATCCGAAGCGGTCTTGAATGTTCGGATTGTCACCCCAAATGATAATGTGACAATGTTCGGGAATTATCTGATCCATTCCGATTCGACGCGGTACAGTAAAATGACCGAAAATCCGCGCATGATCCAGATCGATACGACGGATAAAGGAGAGATCGACACACTTGCAATAAAAAGTATGGTGATGGAGGCATTCGATGATTCCACGAAGAAGATGATCATCAAAGATAGTGTTGTTATTGTTCGCGGTGGATTAGCTGCACGAAGCGGATTAGTAAAATATTTCCGACAAGATGAGATGATTGAACTCTATTACAATCCGATTGTTTGGTATCAGGAAAATCAAGTTACCGGGGATACAATTTTTTTATCGTTGGAAAAGAATCGATTGAAAACAGCGTCGATACGAACGCGAGCGTTTGTTCTTTCACAAAGTGACAGTACGTTCCCGAATCGGTACAATCAACTGACTGGGCGGACCATACGAATGACATTCAAAGAGAATAAATTACAGGAAACATTTGTTGAAAGAAACGCAATCAGTCTGTATTTTCTGTATAATGATTCCACAGGGAACGGTGTCAATAAAACAAGTGGCGATGCTATTACTATGAAATTTGATGCCGGTAAACCGAACACGATCTATATCATAAAAGGAATCGAAGGTTCATTTTATCCGGAAAATTTTCTTGTGAAAGATGAAACGATGTACAATTTGGACGGATTTCTCTTGCGAAACGACAGGCCAAAGTTCTCGACGATATTTCCGACAAAACCAAAATTATGATTGAGCATTCAATACAACCGAAATCCCAATTGATCCTTCGTGCAGAACACCTTGTAAAAAAATACAAGAAAAGAGCTGTTGTTGATGATGTTTCAGTATCTGTTGGTCAGGGCGAAATTGTTGGATTGCTCGGTCCAAATGGCGCCGGGAAATCAACGACATTTTATATGATCGTAGGAATGATCAGCCCAAATATGGGGAAGGTTTTTTTGGATGAAAAAAATATTACAAAACTGCCGATGTATAAACGTGCTCGTGCGGGAGTTGGATATTTGACTCAAGAAGCATCGGTCTTCCGAACAATGAGTGTGCGCGATAACATTCTTTCTGTTTTGCAGATGACGAAATTTTCATCTAAAGAACAGAACGTGAGGACGGATAAATTGCTGGAAGAATTTGGCCTTGCTCATATCGCGAAAAGCAAAGGCTTTATGCTCTCTGGTGGTGAGCGGCGAAGGACAGAGATCGCAAGAGCAATGGCGACCGATCCAAAATTTATTCTTCTGGATGAGCCGTTTGCGGGGATCGATCCGATAGCAGTGGAAGATATTATGGAGATCGTAAAACAATTGAAGTTCCGCAATATTGGTGTTTTGATCACCGATCACAATGTGCACGAAACGCTTTCGATCACAGATCGTTCCTATCTTTTATTTGAAGGAAAAATACTAAAAGCGGGAAGTGCTGAAGAATTGGCGAATGATCCGGAAGCGAGAAGATTATACTTGGGCGAAGGATTTAAATTAGACAGATATGAATAAATTTTAAAAACACTGAACGACATAAGTCACATAGTTTTGAATAAGGAGTATTATGGTAGTTGTTGTAGAACAAAATGCAACAGAAAAAGATATCGAAGGAATAATCAGGATCTTAAATGATTTCGGATTTGATGTACACCGTTCAACAGGTGTTAATCAAACAGTACTGGGAGCGATCGGCGTAAAACCGGATTTTGATACAAGGCAAGTTGAAGTATTGCCGGGAGTTGCCCATGCATATCGTATCACCGAACCATATAAACTTGCGAGCCGCTCGTTCAGACAAGAAAAAAGTGTTTTTAAATTTAAGAACTGCGAAATTGGCGGAGATTCAATTGTTGTCATGGCTGGTCCATGTTCCGTTGAAAATGAAAAACAGATATTCACGGTTGCCGAATGTGTTGCAAAAGTAGGAGCAAAATTTCTGCGAGGCGGTGCATTCAAACCACGTTCGTCACCGTATGCATTTCAAGGTCTTGGTGAAGAAGGATTGAAATTAATGCGTCGTGCGGCGGATGAATTTGGTCTTCTCGTGATCTCCGAAGCAATGGACAGCAATCAGATCGAAGTGGTGGAACAATATTCCGATATCATTCAAATTGGCGCGCGAAATATGCAGAATTATAACTTTCTGCGTGAATTGGGGAAATCATCAAAGCCGGTGATGCTTAAGCGCGGTCTTTCCGCAACATTTGAAGAATGGCTGATGTCGGCAGAATACATTCTTTCCGGTGGCAATCAACAAGTGATGATGTGCGAACGAGGAATCCGAACGTTTGAAACAGCGACCCGCAATACGATGGATATCAGTGCAATTCCGGTAATTCATGCAAAAAGTCATTTGCCGATCATTGCCGATCCTTCTCATGGAATCGGTATTCGTGATAAAGTGATTCCAATGGCACGCGCTGCTGTTGCCGCAGGTGCCGATGGAATTATTGTTGAGGTGCATAACGATCCGGATCATGCAAAGTCAGATGGGGCTCAATCATTGTACCCCAATCAGTTTGAAGAAATGATGAAACAGATCCGAGTTATTGCAGAAGCAATTGGCAGAAAAATAGCGTAATTGAAAAATTTCTCGCAAAGTCGCTAAGACACAAAGAATATTTTTTTGCACCGTAACGACTTTGCGAGAGTAGTTTTTTAGAGTGAACAATGAATATTACCATTATTGGTCTTGGTGTTATCGGCGGATCTCTTGGACTTGCAATTAAGCAGACCGATCCGACCATTACGGTAACAGGATTCGACAGCGTTGAACACATCGATTCCGCGCTCCACCGTGATGCCATCGATTTTGGATCGATCTCTCTTCCGTCGTTGCTCCACGATGCCGATATTATTTTCCTCTGTACACCGGTACATGCAATAATCGAATTATTGCCGACCATTGCTACATATTGCAAACGATCTGCAATCATCACAGATGTTGGCAGCACGAAATCAGAAATTGCGAATGCTGCAAAAAAGATATTTCGTCTCAATGGAATATTTATCGGCGGACATCCAATGGCAGGTTCTGAAGGAAAAGGGATCGAATTTGCCGATGCGCTCTTGTTCCAAAATGCTACGTATGTGTTGTGCGCTGATAATTCGCAAAAGAGAAAGATCACCAAGCTTACAACCTTGCTTCATTCCATCGGTGCGCGCGTTTTATTCCTTTCAGCAAAAGACCACGATACGATCGCTGCTACAATTAGTCATCTTCCGCAATTGATCGCGGTTGCCATGATGAATATGGTGGAGCAGAAGAACAAAAAGCATCCAGAATTTTTGCAACTCGCCGCCGGAGGATTTCGTGATATAACGCGCATTGCATCCAGTCCGTACGCCATGTGGAATGATATACTTGCAAGTAATTCTGTTGAGATCAGAAATGCGGTCAAAGAATTTTCTTCATTGCTTTCTCAATTTGGAAAAGATCTGCAATCATCATCGCGCCGAAATTCATTTGAGCAACGATTTCGCAATGCAAAGACTGTGCGCGATGCCATTCCGAAAAACTCCAAAGGATTTCTTCAGCCCGTACACGATATTTTCGTTTCCGTTGATGATAAGCCCGGTGTATTATCTTTGATAACCACCGCATTGTATAAGGCAAACATCAACATCAAAGATATGGAACTATTGAAGATCAGAGAAGGACGGGGAGGAACGTTTCGATTATCATTTGAGACAAAACAGGATGCCGAACTTGCAAAAACAGTGTTGAAGAAAAAGGACATTACAACGATTTAAGAAATGTCTTTAATTGAAAAATGCCGTCACGCCGAATCACGAAGTGATCCCTTCGGGACTTGTTTCGGCATCTATTGAATTTTGAACAATGCTGACATATGTCAGCATGACAAATTTATAAGGTGTATTGAGAATGACATATGACGAACCATTGAGTTACCAGCCGCCAAAGAGATCCCGTTTTGTTACTAATCTTGCATTATTTTCGATCATGGTGGGAATTTTTCTGATCTTTCAGAACATTTCGAATCTGATGACGACTAATTCATTGGAGAACAGTCCGGAATACCGGATGGCTCAACAAATGATGCCGTCAATGACCGTCTCTCCAACGGCTACAATATTCGAAATACTTTTACAATTTGCAGGTATCATTGCGTCGATCGGTCTGTTTATCCGGCGGAATTGGGGAAGGATCTCGTATATGGTTCTATTGTCAGTGATAACGGTATGGGAAATTGTTTCAAGTGTTCAGTCGTATCTCTCCCTCTCCAAATATTTACAGGGATTCGGAATGGAAAGCTCTCTTAACCTTTTGATCTTTGGAAATATCCTTGCACTTGGAATCAATATTTATCTGATCTGGAAATTATCTACGAAAGAAGTAAGAGATGAATTTCAGCAGCAAAAAAATATTGATTGATCATCGTAATTAAAATAAACCCCTGATATCGTTAATAGGTATCAGGGGTTTATAGTTTTAAATACTAACGGGTTATTCTTTCTTTGCAGGAGCACTTGTCGTCGTTGTTTCAGCTGCAGGCTTTGCTTCGGTTTTCTTTTCTGCAGTCGGCGGCGCTTCTTTTTTCTCACCATTGCTTTTGTAATCTGTTTGGTAGAACCCGCTCCCTTTAAATATTACTCCGCCGCCACCGATGAGACGCACAAGAGTGTCCTTACCGCATTTCGGGCATTTTATCAGCATTGGATCTTTCATCGACTGCACTTCTTCAAATAAAATTCCGCAGTGAGAGCATTTGTAATCGTATGTAGGCATAAGAACAATTTTTAATTAACAATGAACAAATAACAATTAGAAGAAATTTAAAAAACTCAGTCATTGCTTCGGTTGCTTCCTACCCAACTATGTCGGTCAGGCGGGTGCTTCCTCGTAATGACTGTCTATTTTTGAGATAGCTTTTATTTCAATTTTGCAAGTGCATCTTTCATCCGTGAGGCAGCTTTTTCAAGATCCTGCATTGAGCAAGCGTATGATAAACGAATATTGTTGTTCGCACCAAATCCGCTGCCCGGAACCGTAACAACTTGCGCTTCTTTAATAAGAAATTGCGCCATATCATCACTATTCTTTACCTTAAACCCGTTGAAACTTTTTCCATAGAACGAACTGACATTCGCAAAGAGATAGAATGCGCCGGTCGGTTTTGTTGACGT
>JANXZD010000254.1 GCA_025355705.1 Bacteroidota bacterium
GCCGCAAAGAGCGACCTTCTTCACGCGTCGACCCGGATCCCCCACCAAGCAAATAACGAAAGCATTAAGATCGGTGATGCACCTATTAATTCTGATGTTGAAAAGAAATCCATAAATAATTCTTATTTAATAACAAAAATAAATCAACCAAAAATTCATTTCATCATTACATTGACAGGTGCAACATTACCGCTCTTTGCATTCTGCATCTGCGTTACAACCTGTTTTGTGTAAGCAGTAGATGATTTCAAAAATGTGGATGGATAAACACCAATCCATACGATGAATAATAATATCGGAAGTATGATAGCAACTTCACGTTTCGTCAGATCGAGAAGCGATCTATTCTCTTCATGAGTGATTTTTCCAAAAAATACACGTTGGCACATCCACAACATATAGACTGCTGAAAAGATTACACCTGTTGCCGCTATCGATGCGTACACATATGAACCAAGGAACAGAGAATTAAATGATCCAAGTAAGATCAAAAATTCACCGACAAACCCATTCAGTCCCGGAAGACCGATCGATGAGAATGTCACGATCATGAACAATGTTGAGAAGACCGGCATCACTTTCGCCAATCCGCCAAATTGTGAGATCTCGCGGGTATGTCTTCGGTCGTAGATCATTCCAACAAGAAGGAAGAGCGCGCCTGTCGAAAGTCCGTGATTGATCATTTGAATGACCGCACCTTGCATTCCTTCTTCTGTCATCGAAAAAATTCCAAGCACAACAAATCCTAAGTGACTTACCGAAGAATACGCCACTAATTTTTTCACATCAGTTTGCACCATTGCAACAAGCGCACCGTATACAATTCCGATCACAGCAAGGGTTGCGAGTAACGGAGTGAATTGGAATGACGCCAAAGGAAACAATGGAAGACAGAAACGAAGAAGGCCGTACGTTCCCATTTTAAGAAGAACGCCTGCTAATATTACAGAACCCGCGGTTGGTGCTTGAACGTGTGCATCAGGCAGCCACGTGTGTAGTGGAAACAATGGAACTTTGATTGCAAACGATAAAGTGAACGCAAGAAACATCCAAATTTGAATTCCCATGGGAACTGAAGGTGCAATGGCATACAGTTTTATCAGATTGGTTGTGAAGTACCCTCCGGGTAATGTTGAAGCATAATGCCCGAGCCACAAAATTGCGATCAACATTAATAATGAACCAGCCATTGTAAAGATGAAAAATTTCACTGCAGCATAGATTCTCTCTTTACCTCCCCAAATTCCGATGATAAAGTACATTGGAATGAGCATTGCTTCCCAAAACACATAGAATAAGAAAAGATCCACCGAAAGAAAAACACCGAGCATACCAACTTCAAGCAACAGCATGAACGAAACATATTCTTTTATTCTATCGGTGATTGATTCCCATGAAGCGATAAGTGCAATTGGAGTAAGAAATGTTGTAAGAACAATAAGAAGAATCGAAAGTCCATCAACTCCAACAAAATATGAAATATCCAATCCAGCGATCCACGAATGCTGTTCAACAAATTGCATTTGTGTATTTGTTGCATCAAATTTGAAATAAACTACAAGCGAAAGAATAAACGTCACTAACGAAGTCGCAACCGCTACGTATTTTATCAAACTCTGTTTTTCTTTATTGATAAACAACAAAAGAAAGATTCCGACAAGCGGTGAAAAGAGTGTATATGTAAGGATATTATTCATACAATTCTATATTACAAGATTGCAAGATATGTCAGGGTGAAAATTTTGTAATGCTGTAATCTTGTAATGTTGCAATCAAAAAAATTAACGTACCATTAAATAACCAAGCATAAATAAAATTCCCGCCACAAAAACTACGGCATAACTCTGCACAACACCGGTTTGAATCCTGCGGAAAATATTTGCTGACGCTTCGACAACCTTTGCAGAATAGTTCAAGGTATTGTCAATAATTTTAACGTCAAATATTTTCCACAAGAATTTGTCCGAAGTTTGTTTGATCGGATTAACGATCATTGCATCGTACGTTTCATCAACAAAATATTTATTCCAGAGCAGTTTGTGGAGACCGGAATATTTCTTTGCGGTTTGTTCGGCAATTTCCATTTTCTGGGTATAGATCTTCCATCCTGCAAACATTCCAAGCAGTCCAATCGCAACAGAACCCGCCATCAATCCTATTTCAAGAGAAGCAGAATCATGCAATGGCAGCATCATTTTAGAATTCGCACCCGCAAAGATCGGTTCTAAAAATTCTTCAAAATAATTATGACCGCCAAGCACGTGTGGTATTCCGACATAGCCACCAATAATTGAAAGCAATGCTAGGACTAACAATGGAATGAGCATCGTTTTGGGTGCTTCATGCAGATGAACGTGGTGATGATCGAATCGTTCTTTTCCTAAAAAAGTCAGCGAAACAAGTCGGAACATATAGAATGCAGTAATACCGGCGGCAAGCGCAGCAATCACCCACATCCACGGAGCACCATCGGCAAATGCTTTCCACAAAATTTCATCTTTAGAAAAAAATCCAGAGAGAAGCGGAAATCCTGAGATAGCAAATGATCCGATCAAAAATGTCCTGAATGTCCACGGCATATATTTTTGCAAGCCGCCCATTTTTTGAATGTCTTGTTCATCATGCATCGCATGAATAACTGCACCGGAACCTAAAAAGAGAAGTGCTTTGAAGAATGCGTGTGTCATTACATGGAATAAACCGGCAGTAAACGCTCCAACACCGCACGCAAGGAACATATATCCTAATTGACTAACTGTAGAATACGCTAGAACTTTTTTGATATCATTCTGCACCAGACCAATCGTACCTGCAAAGAAAGCAGTCGCCAATCCAATCACTGCAACAATTTCCATCGTTGTCGGTGAGAGTGCAAAAAGAATTGAACTCCGCGCTACCATATAAATTCCCGCCGTTACCATCGTTGCGGCGTGAATGAGTGCGGAAACCGGTGTTGGGCCCGCCATTGCATCCGGCAACCAAACATAAAGAGGAATCTGAGCGGATTTTCCGGTAGCACCAACAAACATAAGTAACGTAATCCAAAACATCACATTGTCTCCAACAGAAAATCCCGTTGCTTGAGCAAAAACTGATTCGTACGTCAGTGAACCGAATGTGTTAAAGATGAGAAACATTGCGAGAAGAAATCCAAAGTCGCCGATACGGTTGACGATAAATGCTTTTTTTGCTGCATCGCCTGTCGTTCCTTTTTCAAAATTCCTGTCATACCAAAATCCGATCAACAGATAAGAACACAACCCTACACCTTCCCAACCAAGGAACATCAGCAAATAATTGTCTGCAAGAACAAGATTCAGCATTGCAAAGATAAAAAGATTCAAGTATGCAAAGAATCTCCAGAAACCTACATCATCATGCATGTAACCGATCGAATAGAGATGGATCAGACTGCCAACACCGGTGACAATCAATGTCATTAAGATGGAAAGTTGATCGACTTGATACGCTACATTTACGGAGAATGTTCCTGCAGAAATCCATTGAAACACAATAACAATTTTAGAACGTTCTTCAGCAGGGAGTGAAAGCATTTCGAAAAAGATTCCGAGCGCGATAAAAAATGGTGCTGCAACTGCAACGGTACCGATGCTTCCGACAATTGTTTCATTTTTTATTTTTCGTCCGAGCAGTCCATTGATCAGAAAGCCAACGAGCGGAAACAGAATGATGAGAGGAGTGAATGAATACATATCAGATTATTTGATTTCAGAAATTAGATTAATAGACTACTGCACTCGTTTACATTTTTCAGACAGTGTAAAAACCACACTGAGTCATTGCGAGCCGTTTTTTGGCGAAGCAATCTTGCTTTTTTGGTTTATTTTTTAAAATCGCCACGTCGCTTCGCTCCTCGCGATGGGCATAATAGTCAAAAAGTGTTGCTAAAATAACTGTAAGTTGTTCTTTGAAATAGCGTTATTGGTATAAAACTCCAATAAGGTGTAGCATCATGACTAAAAAAAGACTGCGTGCG
>JANXZD010000318.1 GCA_025355705.1 Bacteroidota bacterium
CTATCGGACGCTTTTTCTGTTTCCAGAACATTCCATTTGATTCTCAGTGTAACAAAGGTTCAAAAAAATTCAATACAATCAAAAATATTCTGTCATACCGTCCACAGCATCGGAGACAGGAATCGGATATCCGATTGATTCAAGTATCTGGCGGGTGAGAAATAGTTTGTTGTCCAAAAACTCATCCGTATGCATCGGATCGTGATGTGTTATGACCCACCGTTTTACATTTCCAAGCTTACACAGCAAACATCCATTCGAAAGAGACGTGTGTCCCCATCCGATCTTTTTCGCATATTCTTCATTGGTATATTGCGACTCGGAGATCATCACATCAGCATTGGAAATGAATTGAATAAGATTGCTGTATAGCGCAAGTTTTTCAGGCGGGATCAGTTCTACATCGGGTGCGCCGCAATAACCCTTTAAGAATTCATTGTCGGTGATATATACGATCACTTTTCCGTTCAACGCGAATTTGAATCCAACGGTCGCACCCTGGTGATGGACATAACACCAATTCATATTGAGTGTATCTAAGACAATCGGATTCTCTTTCATCTCGTGAAATATGATTGTACTCGGAAGATCGTGTAATTGCACTGGAAAATAATCCGCATCCAACTGTCCGCTGAAGATCGATCGAAGATCTTTTCCGAAACCGGACGCACCATAGACCGTCAATGAAGTTCCCTGACGGTGTGCAGGCACAAAAAATGGGAATCCCTGGATGTGATCCCAATGGGTGTGTCCGATGAACAGATGCAATGGTTGGTTGGGTTCAGACATCAATTTCAAACCAAGCTCGCGTATTCCAGTCCCAGCATCGATGATGACTGTTGAATGTCCGTCGTTAATCTCCAAACAAGGAGTGTTCCCGCCATGACGTATATAAGCCGCTCCGCTGACAGGAATCGAACCGCGCGTTCCCCAAAAACGGATGTATGGTCTCCTACTGTCGAGAGAGACTGCAAACTGCTCTTTCTCTGCAACCGGTACGGACACTGTGATCGAAGTGTGGGAAATTGAAAAGTATTCCCCGACGGCTGCAAGAAGCTCGTCGTGTGAGAACGGTTTGGTGATATAGGCAAATGCGCTATGCTGGATCGCCAAGTATTTTTCAGGTATATAATCTTTCGCTGAACAAATAATAATACCGATGTGTGACGTGTTAGGATCGGATTTTAATTGCTTCAACACGTCAAATCCGTGAATACCCGGCATCATAATATCGAGCAGGATGAGATCGGGTTGGAATGATGGCACCATCAAAAAACATTCATCTCCGTCTGACGCGGTAGCAACTTCGTATCCGGCGGTTTTTAAGAACGTCACCATCACGATACGAATACTTTCCGTATCATCGACAACAAGGACACGTTTTTTTATTTTTTCAGTCATTGAAGTTTTTGTTATAACGAGAAACTAGTGAAATTCGGAGACTAGTTCAACTATAATAATTCGAATGAGCTCTGCGTAGACAGAAAATCATTCCCAGATGAAATGTAAACAAAGAATCACTGAATAACTGTGGTTACACAGAGAATTATTTTTGCAACAAAATGGTTCGGACAGTGCAGAATCAGTACCTCCCGAATACCTTTTCTGCACCGTGCAAAGGCATTGTTTCATAGATACCAGCACTTTGCGTAACGTCAATTAATAAAACGAGGCATCTTCATCAATAATTTCCATATCCAGTAATGTTTATAGCATACTCAACTGATCATTAAATTAAAATAGCCGCCGAAATTTTCATCTCGGCGGCTATTATGTTTACTTAAATCGATCTTACTTCAACAGCATCATTTTTTTGGTTGCTATAAATGATCCTGCTTCAATACGGTAAATATACATACCAGATGCAACTTGTTGACCAACACCGTTCTTTCCATTCCATTCTACTTTATTTGTACCTGCAGCAACATCACTATTGATGAGCGTACGAACTTCACGTCCGAGAACATCGTAGATCTTCAACGAGACTTTTGAATCATTCGGTAATGCAAAACGAATTGTCGTTGTCGGGTTGAATGGATTTGGATAATTTTGATCCAAAGCAAATGTTATCGGTAATGTTTCCTGTACGACCTTGGTAGCAGGACCGAACGCATCCATTGCGGCATAATCCTTTTGTACCTGACGCGCTGTAGCGATCAGATCGGCAAGACTATTACCGCTGATAACTGCGAATGCAACTTTTGCCGTATCCTTTGAATTGATATCGAATGCTCCAATACTTGCAATAATGCTTTGATCATCATTTTTGCCATTATCGGAGAATGTGTTCGTTGCACGGAAGATCGACACGAAATTGTTCTTGATCGAATCTGTGAATGGAACACCGGTCGGATATATCTCTGCGGCACCGGATGAGATCCTTCCGCCGCCAAATTGACCTTGGCTTATCGAAACAAATCCGGCATATGCAGTATTGACTCCACCTTGTTGTTCGTAAGCAACGTACATCTTAAATGGAAGTCCACCATTAACACCCGATATTGTATTTGTAGAATCCTTAATAATACCACCACGGTCAACATTTCCCGCTGCAGTCATATCAAAATCAAGGAATGTACCAACTTTAAGTTTAGATAGTTTTGCATTGCTGTTATTGATAACATTTAACTGCATCATCAAATATCCTGCTTTTGCAGCGTTGGTATCAACCAGTGCGCGTTGAAGTACACTAATACCGAGCGGACGAACCATGCTCGAATCATCAAACAGTGTTTCCGTGCGTACTGTTGAACCAATCTGGTCAACTTTAATGTTGCGCAGTGGACGGAAACCGGGATTATAATTACCGGCACGATCGCGCCATGCGTTCGAAACGTGTGCAGAATCTGTTGTGAAGATCAATGATCCTTCGAACAGACGTTCTGTACCACCGACTTTGAATCCGACCTTATCCTGAAAATCACCCACACCGCCAATGTGGCCGGTGTTGGTAACGGTTGTCTGGATCTTTGATGTTGTTAGTGTTACACCCATCGGAACGACCGGAACGACGTATGGTTGAATATCGTCCAACAAGTATGTGAAGTTTGCAGAGCCGTCTCCGACAGTACCTAGGTCACAGATCAGAACAACTTTCTGATATGTTTTGCTTGTGTCGATAGCACTGAAGTCATACATCAGTTCTTCCCATGCATTGGCTTTGGTACCGGTTGCTTCTTTTTCCATATTGATGCCGCCGTTGGTTTGATTCTCGAACTTCAAGAGAAGTTTTGCTCCAACTTTCGGCATGAATACTTTCACCTTGAACAGTTTTGTATTTTTGAAATCGACCGGTTTATCCAATGAGAGATACGAACCTGCCCATGGATCTCCGGCACCTTTCACCATTTTAACAACAAAATTGCTGGTGTCAAGACCGTTTTTCTGCGGATTTGGAACTCTCACTGCCTTTGCACCGCTGAAATCGGTAAACGTATAGTCAAAGTTTGGAGCTTCGAAATTCAACGCCTGAAGTGTCGGCGTGAAGAAAATATCTTTCATATCCCGCGGAAGCCATTGATAACCGCTTGTGTATGGTATTGTGTTATCGAACTGCCCTGCATCTCCAACAATCGTTATCGGATAGTTCGGTTCAGGCATACCATCAATATCCGTATCACCATCGATACGCATTGTTGTGGAATCTCCGCTTGCATCAGTGAAGATCATATTCACGCTTGCACCCAAAATAGGCCATGCGGGTGAGCTGACTGCTTTTGTTACGTTGCGGATCGATATCAATGAATTTTCCAGCATTTCACCATTGGTATTAAGTTCTTTGATCGTTACAACTTTAGGAATGATCGGTTGTGGTGCCGGACCAAGATCGGTGAA
>JANXZD010000362.1 GCA_025355705.1 Bacteroidota bacterium
ACAACAACAATATCATTTTCTTTTTTTGCTCTTTTAATAAGCGACAGGTGACCGTCATGCAAATATCCCATAGTAGGAACAAGAGCAATAGTCTTTTTCTTTTCACGAGAAACGTTAAGGGTAGTTCGAAGTTCGAGGATATTGGAATAAGTAATCAAAAATAGTTCGCAGTAAATTCGTTGTTAGAAAATCTTTTTGCCAAATCCTGATTGTATGAGATCAACTGCCAATTCCGCCGAATGATTTCCATTGTCGAGAATTGGATTTGCTTCTACAATTTCAAGAGAGTGCATTTGATATTGAAGTTTTTCTGAAACACCGGCTATGCGAATTGCCGACGGACCCATATCAACACCGCGATGAGCAGCCCCAAGATCCATCGGAACGCCGAGTATGTGTATATTCATAATATCTTCAATTCATCATTTCAAACAGATTTGAAACAGTTGCCTTAAGATCTTTCCTCGGAACGACAAGATCAACAAAACCTTTTTCTAACAAGAACTCAGCTCGTTGAAATCCCTCGGGAAGGTCTTTTCCAATCGTTTGCTTGATCACTCGAGGTCCGGCAAAACCAATAAGAGCATTTGGTTCTGCGATGTTTATATCACCAAGCATAGCAAAACTTGCCGTCACGCCTCCGGTTGTTGGGTCGGTCATAATGGAAATATATGGTAAACCCGCGTTTGAAAGTTGGGCAAGTTTAGCACTGGTTTTTGCAAGCTGCATAAGGGAATATGCTGCTTCCATCATTCTTGCACCGCCGCTAGCAGATATAATAATGAATGGCGCTTCTAATTTTATCGCTTTGTCAATTCCACGAGCAATCTTTTCACCAACTACGCTTCCCATACTTCCACCGATAAAACTGAAATCCATGCATGCAATGACAACTTCGCGTTTATTCATTTTTCCGGTTCCCCACCGCAGTGCATCACTGAATCCTGTTTTTTTGATCGTTTCTTTGATCCGATCTTTATATTTTTTTGTATCCACAAAGTTCAACGGATCTTTCGACGTCATTTTAGCATCAAACTCTTTGAACGTTCCTTCATCAAAAAGGATAGAGAAATATTCATTACTGCTGACCCGAAAATGCTGTGCGCATTTTGTACAGACCCACAAGTTCTGTTCCAGCGCCCCACGATGCAAAATCTCGCCACAGGATGAACATTTGGTCCACATCCCTTCGGGCATATCTTTCTTCTGATTATCCGACGAGATATTTTCAGTTGATCGTCTAAACCAAGACATATATTACCTTTCAATTGATAGGACAAAATATCCATCCTAAACTTGAATTTCAATGGAGATTTTCAGAAACAGCAATTATCTGTATATCCCTACGTCTTCTTTGGCGGTGTCGCCACAAAGTCTCTTAAATACAGTGGTTCAAGATACAAAAAATCGGACAATTCAAACTCTTTTTTCTTTCTGTCCGCAAGAAACCCAATAGCAGAAGCGTTGATGAATGGCTGTGTAAGAATAGAATGATGAGATTTTCCTTCGAGAACTATTTCCTCTTTTAATTTTATTGCATAATCACTTTGAAGAATGATATCATCTTGAGTGATCGAGTAGAATGCATAAAATGCTTCATCTCTTTTTGCATCGATCATAGCACAAAAATTCTCTTCAAGTTCCGTTGAACGACTTCGTCGATACGATTCTGCAATTCCATCAAGTGTTGGTACTGCAATGATCGGGATTTCTAATGCCAACGCAAGGCCTTTTGCCGTGCTGAGACCGATCCGCAAACCGGTGAAGGAACCGGGGCCGATAGAAATCGCAATCGCTTCTAATTGTCGTGTTGTAATACTCGATCCATTCAAAAGATCATCGATCAATAACAACAATCGCTCGGAATGGATATTTTTTTCTCTTAACGAACGTTCGCCGAGCAATGTACTCTTGTGTACAAGTGCCGTGCTGCAAACTTCGGTCGCTGTTTCAATCGCTAAAATCATAACTTTGTTATTGTAATGATTCGATCATTTTCATTTTCACCCGACAAAAAATGAATGTCAAATCTCTTTGAAGGGAGTTTCTCCTGAATCATATCAGCCCATTCAATTACACAAACACCATTGCCAAAAATATAGTCTTCAAAACCGATCTCATTCAATTCGGAAATCGATCTCAAACGATAGAAATCAAAATGATACAGCGGTAGTCTTCCACCTCTGTGTTCGTTAACGATGGTGAATGTTGGACTTGTAACATTCTCCTTCAGTCCTAATCCGCTTGAAACACCTTTTGCAAACCGCGTTTTCCCGCTGCCAAGATCACCAAACAACGCAGCCACACTGCCGGGAAAAAGTTCTTGCGCAAATGCTTTTCCAGCTTCAATGGTTTCTGCTTCGTTATGAGTAACGATCCGTTTCATTACACTTTCGGTTCCATTGTGATAACCGGAAGGATCATTTCTTCCATCGAGATACCACCGTGCTGAAAACTATCGCGGTATTGATTTAGATATTTATGATATTCCGTTGGATAGACAAAATAATAATCTTCTTTTGCAACAATATAATTTGTCGTTATTCCACGCTGGGGCAATTTAAAATCCTTTGGGTTTTTCAGAAAAATAGATTGTTTATCGTCCGATTTAAGATTTCGTCCAAACTTGTACCGAAGGTTTGTTGATGCTTCTTTATCGCCGATCACTTTCGAGCCTCGCATGCAGCGCACACTTCCATGATCCGTCGTCACGATGATCTTTACATCCTTGCGAGTTGCAAGTGCTTGAAACATTCCAAATAGCGACGAATGTTTGAACCAAGAATTCGTCAAGGAACGATAGGCAGACTCATCAGGAGCAATTTCCTTTAGAATTGGATCGTCAGATCGGCCGTGAGCAAGCATGTCGACAAAATTTACAACAATTGCCGTCAATTTATTTTGCGTATATGAGATGATGTTCGATTGAATTTGCCGACCGAAATCAGGATCGATAATCTTCACATATTTCGGTTCTGATTTTATTGGAACGTGCTTCCGTTCCAACAATTTTACAAGAAGTTCCTTCTCATATTTATTGTGACTGGATTCACTGTCATCTTCTCCTTGCCATAAGTCAGGAAAACGCTGTTCAAGCTCAAGCGGAAACAATCCACTGAAGATCGCGTTGCGTGAATATGGCGTTGCTGTCGGTAGAATTGAATAATAATATTCTTTTTCAATGGAATATAATTCGCGCAAATATTCTTCCATTACCAGCCACTGATCCAACCGCATACAATCAATAACAAAAAGAAAGACTGATTTTTTTTCGTCTAATTGCGGGATGACATATTTTTCTATTATTTCAGTTGAAAGAGTAGGACGATTTTCTTTTTTGTTGATCCAGGTTTGGTAATTTTTTTCAACATACTTTGAAAATTCTGCATTGCTTTCACGGCGTTGATCTGCCAACATTTTTTGCAATCCAAGTTCGGGATGTTTATCAAGTTCCATATCCCAGTTCGTCATCTTCAAATACAGATCAACCCATTCGGTGTAATCCATCGGATTAAGCAACATTCTTGAAATAGATGAAAACTCCATCGTGTAATCTCGCGATACTTGTTCGCTTTGGAGTTTTTTACCTTCCAAAAATTTTTTACAGACGAGAAGAATTTGGCTTGGATTAACAGGTTTTGTTAGGTAATCGGAAATTTTACTTCCAATCGCTTCTTCCATCAATGATTCAGCTTCATTCTTCGTTATCATAACTACGGGAAGCGAAGGAGATATTTCTTTTATAACAGCAAGTGTTTCAA
>JANXZD010000385.1 GCA_025355705.1 Bacteroidota bacterium
GGGCATAATAGTCATTTAGTGTTGTTATTTTTACCCGGTACAAAATAAAAGTACCATTTGAAATAAGCATCGTGATGATGGATAGCAAGCCCGCGATGGTGACGATAATGTTCTTTGAGACGACTAAAATAACTTTCAAGCGTATTGGTAGAACTTGGTATATGGTTGTTGGTAGTAAAGTGAAACATATTCGGTAACGCTTTTAGTAACATACTACGAGCACGGAGTAGATCACTGAACACCCAACCACGAACCGTGGATTGATCTATTGTGACACCAAAACGGTTTTCCCAAGCAATAACATCAGCGATGAACTGTTGGGCTTGAGCTGATGTCTTCACAGTGCAGAGACGAAGAAAGATTTCCCGTAAATGTTTTGTATCAGTTCGTTTTGGATTTCGACGGCACCAACTTAATCCCTGACGTTGAACATGGACGATACAACGCTGAAGTATTATCGATGGCCATACCAAATGTAAATACTTAATTTGTTGAGGATTTCCGTCAACAGTGACACTTTCTGGAGATGATCCAGCAGCAGCAAGAGATTGATACACTATCGGTAATGTGTGAGCACCTTCTGGGATATTATAAGCTCCATACACCAATTGTTTGGTATGAGCATTCATCACAGCATAAATTCCTGTGCGATGTTCAAGAAATGTTCCATCGCAAATAAGATATCGAACTGTTGAAAATGAATACTTACGCTGTGGCGGATGTTTTAACCAGTACCATATACATCGGTTCACTGTTGATTGACTTAGTTTACTGATGTTCGAAAGTTGACGAACACTGTATCCTTCAACGACCCATTGTTTGAACCAATGGAAATGTTTTGTTGAAGACTTTCGCCACAGAAACGTATGATGACAATCAAGGCAATACCATCGTTGTCGATTTTTGGTTGTTCGTCCATGTTGTCTAACATTTGATGAGTTGCATCGCACGCAGTCTTTTTTTAGTCATGATGCTACACCTTATTGGAGTTTTATACCAATAACGCTATTTCAAAGAACAACTTACAGTTATTTTAGCAACACTTTTTGACTATTATGCCCATCCTGAGCAAATCCGCCAAAGGCGGATGCGTCGAAGGATGTCCTAACTAAAATGAAAGCATGAGTTTATATTGTTGAATGTTCAGATGGTTTGTATTACACCGGTTCAACAACAAATCTTGAACAACGAATACCAGATCATAATACGGGACGATTTGAAGGCTTTACATCATTTCGTTTACCAGTGAAATTAATTTGGTTTGAAGAATTTACTGATATCCGTGATGCTATTGTTTTAGAGCGGCAAATTAAAGGTTGGTCAAGAAAGAAAAAAGAAGCTTTAATGAGTGGAAATATTAATTTATTACACAAATTATCAGGCTCTACTTATTCCCAAAAAAACACTCTTCGACTCGGTCGCTAACGCTTCCTCGCTCAGAGTGACTTATTTTTTTTATCACTATGAATTATCAACATATACTTGTAAAAATTGAAAACCACATTGCTCGTGTGACATTGAATCGTCCACCGGTTAATGCATTAAATCGTGAACTTGTTCAAGAACTCGTTGATCTGGCAGCTCAACTCAAATCCAACGAAGAAATTTGGGTTGTTGTTGTTACGGCAAACGGGAAAACATTTTGTGCAGGTGCTGATCTGAAAGAGCGCTCCGGTGTTCCGCAAGAACAGGTGATGAATTTTGTCAAAGGAATTCAAATGGTTGCCGCTTCGTGGTGTGAAATACCGCAGCCGGTTATTATGGGAATTCATGCGCCGGCATTAGGGGGAGGATTGGAGTTCGCTCTTGCAGGTGATATACTTGTTGCAAGTGAATCTGCAATACTTGGTCTGCCCGAAACCAGTCTGGGAATCATTCCTGCAGCAGGAGGAACGCAGCGGCTCGCCCAACGCACATCATCTGCAATTGCAAAGAAGTGGATTTTGACGGCAAAACATTTTTCTGCCCTGGAAGCTAAAGAGGACGGCGTGGTTGATTTTATTGTTCCGTCGGAAAAATTCGAAAGAGAGTTTGAAAAAATAGTTCAGCAGATCGCAGCCAATGCACCATTAGCTTTACGGCAGGCAAAAAAAGCGATCGATAGTTCATACGATGAATGGCTGTTGGATGGATTTGAGAATGAAAAAACATTTTATCAACCGTTGATACCGACTGATGACAGGCGTGAGGCACTTAAAGCGTTTATTGAAAAAAGAAAACCACTATGGAAAGGGAAATGATTTGTAGAATACTTAGAACAGTGTAAAGAAAAATGCTGCAAGGAATCCAGCGATCGTTGCAAGCCCCACTTCAACTCCGCCATCTTCGTACGCTTCAGGCATCATCACCGATGCGACCATGGCAAGAATACCGCCTCCCGCTAATGCTTCCACAAATGTTATGATCGTTGGTTGAGCACCCAGAAGAAAAATATTCCCTAATGCAGCGGCAACTGCACCTGCTATGATCAACGATCCCCATAGAATAAAAATCCTCTTTGAACTGAATCCTGACTCGATCATTGCGTGAGAACTCGCCATCGCTTCCGGGAGATTCGAAAGAAATACTGCTGCCAGAAATGTGTATTGATAGGTGCCAAAACTTACAAAACTGGCTCCAATGATGATCGATTCTGGTATCGTATCCATCAATGCTCCGAGGAATAATGCAAAAGGAGTTCCGTTGGTTGAATGCTTTTGCATCAGGTTCAATTCTTCCATCTTACTCAATCGTCGAATATTTGCGACTGCAATCTTTTGCCAGTGTTCTTTATCAAGCTGGCGTTTCATCTTTTGAACATTGCTCAAGATCCGTTGCGAATTTAATTGCTCGATTGATTTTTTTAATGGACTGGAAACAAGCATTAACGCATCAAAATGTTCTTTGTCGATCTTCAATAATGTTGTACGAGTGATTGTCACTGCCGTTGCAGAGCGCTTTTCTCCGGTCAGTAAAGCTATCTCGCCGAAAGAATTGCCCGGACCTAGGGATGCTATGACATGATCGCTTGAATCACTGTCTGCAAGAATATTTACTTGTCCGTCGGTGATAAGATATAATCCGTCGGCAGAATCGCCGCGATGGAAAATTGTTTCGTTCGCTTGTATTTCAATTGGTGTGACAAAATCCAAAATACTTTCCATATCTTCAGGAGGAAGAGAGCGAAGCAGGTCCACATTGGAAAGTTTTTTTAAAAGATCATACGATTCTTCCCGTTTCTTTTTTAACAAATAAAATTTTGCCAATGCCGGATGTCTCATCGCAGCACCTTTTTTATCAAGTGATTTATTTCCCAGATAATATCCGACTCCGCCAACGATGAAACCGATTGCAACCAGACTCCACGCTTCTAGGCCGGAATACTGAAGGAGTGTTGTCAATCGTTGGGCTCCTTTAAATGCAAGTTCAATGGCAAGTGCTTGAATCAATGCTCCGGTGCCGAACGCCATAATGATTGCATTCGTCCGCTGGGATGGGCGTAGGTAGATGCCAATAATCGTTCCCGCAATCATGGAGGTCATTGCGATGACTGCGAGTATTGTTGCTGAGAAAACTCTCGTTATTTCGAACGATACGTGTGGGTGCATGTAATTGAGA
>JANXZD010000417.1 GCA_025355705.1 Bacteroidota bacterium
GATCTGCGCAAAATAAATTCCACTTTGGATCTTCGAAATATTCCATTGCACTTCATTATCCATTCCTGCATAACTTATTCCATTCAATTCTTCAACAAGTTCTCCCGCAAGATTGACGATCTTAATCTTTACTATTCCCGACCTACCAAGAAAGTATCGAATGTTGGTCGAACCGCTGTATACTGGGTTTGGCCAGTTGTATGCAAATTTTTTGGGAAGAAGTTCGGATGATTTCCGTACGGACACTCCTGTGTTCTCTACAAAATTTGAATGGTGATTATCTGCAAGAAAATTGCCCCAGAATATTTTTGATGTGTCAAAAAGATTTCCTGTTTTCCATACATAAACGGAAGTATCCGTTGATGCAACAACAAGTTTATCTCCCCATAATACCGGTGAAGAAACTATTCCCCCAGTTTGCAGTGGAAATCCGTTGATCATTTTTCCTTTTGATGTATACGCATACAATTGACCGTTCGAACTACCAAAAAGAATTGCGGTTTCATTAGAACCGGTTAGTTTTACAACAATGGGACTACCAATAACTTTTCCGCCATCGAGAGTTATTTGCGGAAAATGTTCGAGCATTACACCAGCCCTATTAAAAGCATAAAGACCAAATTCACCGCCCAACAAAACATCTGTCTCGCCATTAATGTCAATATCGGCAAATGATAAAGCACCCGTTATTCCTTTGAGAGGGTAATTCGAAACTTGTTGTGACGACAAATTTAAAAGTGAAAAACTGTTGTTGTCAAAAACCACAGCGCCATAAACTCCATTACTATCCACAGTCCCATTTTCAATTCGTGCAAGTGAAGCCGAAAGAATTTTATTTCCAAAGAATTCCCATTCATGTGAGCCTATAATATTAATTTTAGACTCAGAAATTTCGACAGAACGATATTGTGGAGAACTGACGCTGGAGATTATTGGAGTTTTTGATAAATAAAGCAATGAATTACGAAGTGTTATTTCGCTTGGAGCACTTGATGGACCAACATTTGAAATCGAAACTTGGTAACCACGCTCAGTACCGGCAATAAATATTACCCAAGGTACCACAGAATTGTATAGCGTCATTGCCGGAGTTGTAAATTTTGATTTTGCTTTCATTACTCTAACAGTGTCAGCAATTCCGTCATTATTTGAGTCTAACCCGCTGAAAAGATAAATCGTGCTATCCGAAACACCGCAAAGAAAATATTTAATCGTCGACGGGAATAATTGACTGGCAGCATATGCGGGTTGGAACCTTCCACCTTTAGGGTAGAATAAGCCTGTCGTATTATTCAAGTACGGAGTCAGATCATCTTTAAAGACATAGATCGAATCACCGCTCGTGTAGATCAATTCTTGTTTTCCGTCACCATTAAGATCTGCTGCAAGGGGCGCATCATTGTTATCGAATTTCAGATCCTTTCTTATAATTACTTTTAACAATTGAATATCAGCATCACCGACATTTGCTTCAAAGGTCATTCGAGGTGATGTTACGGAGAAATTCTTGAGCGTTACGTGCGATTTTGCATAAGTATTTGTCAAAGAATTTGGGATGGAATTCTCGGAAAATTCGTTCAGATAATTTGGGAAGATATTTCCTTTGAACCAATAATCGATCGGTGATCCATCTTCACTTCCAGATCCCGGATTTCCAAAATCGTATGTCTGACCTAAATCCTGCGACCCATCGGCTTCTTCAAGATCTATTCCTCGTTTTTTTGGATTGGCATTGATTGTATTGGAACCAATATTTTTTTCAATGATCGTTTCATCAATATGCCAGATAAGAATGCCGCCGCGATAATCATTGTAAGGATTGATAAGTCCGGGCAAACTCCAGTCAAGTTCATCTACATCAACAACAACTCCATACACCGAATCGATATTCGTATTGGAAAAATATTCTTCGTCTTTATTGAAAGTTTTCTGAATTATCTGATTATTCCATTTCATTGAAACATAATGATCATTTTTTTTTGCATCACGATTACGATTCTCTACAAGGAAATATTCCTTGGCACTGATCGGAATTCGATAGATCGTATCATTCCCTGTTGAGAATAATCCAACGGCAGGAATGCTGAGACTTTTATTTCCGTACACTTCAATTGGTGTCGTCC
>JANXZD010000424.1 GCA_025355705.1 Bacteroidota bacterium
GTTGTCAGTGTTACGCCCATCGGAACGACCGGAGCGACGTATGGTTGAATATCGTCCAACAAGTATGTGAAATTTGCGGAGCCGTCACCAACAGTGCCAAGGTCACAGATCAGGACAACTTTCTGATATGTTTTGCCCGTGTCGATGGCGCTGAAATCATAGATCAGTTCTTCCCATGCATTGGCTTTGGTACCGGTTGCTTCTTTTTCCATATTGATACCGCCGTTGGTTTGGTTCTCAAACTTCAAGAGAAGTTTTGCCCCAATTTTCGGCATGAATACTTTTACTTTGAACAGTTTTGTACCTTTGAAATCGATCGGTTTATCCAATGAGAGGTACGAACCTGCCCATGGATCTCCGGCACCTTTCACCATTTTAACAACAAAATTGCTGGTGTCAAGTCCGTTTTTCTGCGGATTTGATACTCTCACTGCCTTTGCACCACTGAAATCGGTAAACGTATAGTCGAAGTTTGGAGCTTCGAAATTCAACGCCTGAAGTGTCGGCATGAAGAAAATATCTTTCATATCCCGCGGGAGCCATTGATAACCACTTGTGTATGGTAATGTGTTATCGAACTGCCCAGCATCTCCAACAATCGTTATCGGATAGTTCGGTTCAGGTGTTCCGTCAATATCGGTATCGCTGTCGATACGCATTGTTGTGGAATCTCCACTGCCATCGATAAATGTCATATTCTGGCTTGCACCAGCTGCTGGCCATGCAAGTGAACTGACTGTTTTTGTTACGTTGCGGATTGATATCAATGAATTTTCCAGCATTTCACCATTGGCATTAAGTTCTTTGATCGTTACAACTTTAGGAATGATCGGTTGTGGTGCCGGACCAAGATCGGTGAACGTGATTCCCGGATCGACGAATTGGAATTTACTTCCACCGCCCGTGGGGTTATCAGTTGTTCCCGTAATGATATATGCGTTACCACGTTTAACATCAAACAACGGACCACCAGAAGGTTGTCTAAAGACAGTGACACCGCCGAGAGAATCTTGAACAACGATCTCATTATTTGTAACCTGGAAAATACTGTCTTCAACAATCACCACACCTTGCATACGAATGCCATATCCTTTGTGTAAGATAACGCCGTTCGTATCGATTTCTCGAGGTCCACCAATGTATGCAAGTTTGGTTATACCAGAAAAATATCCCGGAACAGAAACAGATGACTTTACATTTGCAGCATCAGTTACATCAGCACGAAAGTTTATTCTTCGTCCGTTTCTGTTTACAGAAGCGGGGACGATAGATCGGTAAACTCGTCCATTGAATTGATCTAATGAAACATTAGCAGAATCAATTCCATTTTGATCGCTCACAATAGTTTTATTTCCGTAATATGCCAATTGAGCAGTATTGATTGCTTTCATTGACAGTAAATTAAAGTATACAGTATCATTCTCGCCGGCATTCGGAACAAAAGGAACACGGCTATTGAATGTGACGCCCGGTGTTGAAAGAGGAATACTGAATTTACCTACACCATTATTTGTACTGAATGCATAAATGGATGAATCCAACGGTGAATAAATCACTTCACCGGTTGCATTAGCATTGGCGTTAATACCTAATGATGCTGAAATTGCAATGACAAAATTTGAGGAAGCACCACCAGATGTAACATCAACGATGCGAAATACAGATGGATTTGTATTTCCAGAATACATCGCTAAAAATTTTCTACCGCTGAATTCAAAATAATGTGCTGTACTTGCACCGGACGAAACGGTTGCTGTAGAAACTGTATCGAGAGGAGAGCCTGTTGTGTCATATTTAATAGCTGGTTTTCCTGAAGTATTTATCCAGAAGGACCCTAGACCGTTGGTGATTGGTCCAAATCCTAGTACGCCAGAAGCCCATCCTGTAGGAATGATGCTTTTTCGAACGACAAGTGTATCACCTGAGCGTTGAAATATATGCACCGGTCCCGGAGTTGCATTTCCGGAAACATATACAAATGTATTTGCCCCAGAACCAACTACGGCAAGTGCATCACCAAGTCTTGGTCCCACAATCGAGTCAGAAAATGCAACTGTTGGGACGGAACTTTCATCTGTCCAGGTATAAATCTTTAATGGTGCAGCTTTTGTAACTGCAGTTTGCAGGTTTGTTGTATAAATACGACCATCTGCTGAAACTCCAATTCTATTGAAAGCAAGTGTGCCGCCAGTAATACCGGTCATATTCAAAGCACCGATGGAATCTCCAGTTGCAGCATTAAGAATTACTACAGCATTGATCCCTGCTTCACGTGATGGAATCAAAACGTGATTTGTAACAGAATTAAACGCCATACCACGAACGTTGCCCGTAGTATTGCTATGCCAAGATTTTGGGGCCGAAACCTGCCATTTTGATGGAATCACACTTTGAGAGTAGCTTGTCGAAAAAATCAGCATCAGCACAAGCAACAATGGTAGAGAAGAAAAAAGAAAAGATTTCTTCATTGGTTACTCCTTTTTTATGGTTGGTGGATATAGTGGATTTTAATAAAATATTAGCGGCGAATGTAATTTGATGATTTAATCAATTGGTGTCGACAATATTCAACCGACAAAGATTAAATACACCTACATCACTAAGTATTATATAAAAATATAAATATTTAATATGAATTATGCGAGTAAGATTTTTCAAATCAAGATGTAACGGTCTTCAATTGGAGCGACCAATATATTAAATTGGATTACTTTTTTGTGAGTGGGACATAACA
>JANXZD010000206.1 GCA_025355705.1 Bacteroidota bacterium
CGGATGTGATCATCACAGCATCCCACGAACTCAATCCTTCCACTTTTCTGATCGTTTCCGGTCTGATCCTTGCGATTGTCTGCGGATTCTTTAATCGAGCGATGAACTTCTCAGTTCCGCCATCACGGGACCAGATCGGAAAAAGATTGGCCATCCCGGTCTGGAACGCCAGATAGGGATACCGATCGGCATGCGTTTCGATCCCTTCGGCCAACGCCGCTTCCATCATTTGAATGGTGATTTCCTGTTTGTGCCAATTGGATCTGTTTTGCGCTTTTAAATGCGATACTTGCAGACGTGCACCGGAATGCCGGCAAATACGGATCGCTTCATCAAGTGCTTCAAGCAATCGGTTATCTTCGTTCCGCATGTGTGAAGCGTACAGACGGTATGGTTCCGGCGCCGCTTTCATCACTTCCCACAACTCTTCCGTCAATGCAAAGCTTCCAGGTGTATATTCCAGTCCGGTTGAAACACCACAGCATCCTTGTTCAATCGCTTTTTTTACTTCACGTTTCATCGCTTCCATCTCGTCCGGTGTTGCGGGACGATCATCTTCACCGACGATCACTTCGCGGATCGTTCCCAGTCCGACCATCGACGCAATGTTCTGCGCGGAGCCATTCTTCTCCACGTGTGAGAAAAAACCATCGAAGTCGGAATACAACAGATCATCGTCTTCGGATTTCATTTTCCGCGGTGCACGTGAATCGCCGTCCTGTCCGCCAACCTCAGTCGTGACTCCTTGACGCAATTTACTGTCCGCCGTTGGGAGATGAAGGATCGCCGAATCCGTATGGGTGTGAATATCAACGAAACCGGGAACGACATGCATTCCTTTTGCATCAACGATCCGCATAGCATCTACACTCTCAATATTTCCAAGAACAATGATCTTCCCGTCTCGAATTCCAACATCG
Source organism: Bacteroidota bacterium (assembly GCA_025355705.1). Lineage (GTDB taxonomy): Bacteria > Bacteroidota > Ignavibacteria > UBA10030 > UBA8401 > UBA8401. The sequence continues at coordinate 921 of JANXZD010000206.1, forward strand.
GCAAGAGTTTCCGCAACACCGGTTCCATCAATAACTCTCCCTCCTTTAATAATTAAATCAAATTGCGGACGATGAGAAATTGATACAGCCGAAGGCACGCAGCCGACAATGAATGCTCCAGCACCAATTGATGCTGAGGTTTGAATGAATTTTCGACGGGTATATGACATAATATTATCTGTTAACTGATGTTATAAAAAATATTTGCCACAAAAACACTAAAGCACAAAGGTTTATAAAATAATTTTGTGAAAATTTTGTGTCTTAGTGCCTTCGTGGCTAAGAGTTAGGGTTTTCTCTTTGAACTCCGTGGTGAAATTTTACAATAAATTACTTGCTAATTCCGCTAATTTCGAACGCTCACCTTTTTCAAGATTAATGTGTGCGTATATTTTTTGTCCCTGCATCTTCTCGATCAAATAACTTAATCCGTTCGACATGCTGTCAAGATACGGATGATCGATCTGATAAATATCGCCAGTGAGCACAATCTTCGTTCCTTCTCCCGCGCGCGTGATGATCGTCTTTACTTCGTGTGGAGTGAGATTCTGCGCTTCATCCACAATAAAGAAGATTTTTACCAAACTCCGTCCGCGGATGTACGACAGTGCTTCGATAACTAATTTCTCTTCCTCTAACATCATATCGATGCGCTGATACTGTTGATCCGATTCCTGATATTGATTTTTGATGACATTCAAATTATCAAAGAGTGGCTGCATGTACGGATCGAGTTTCGATTTGATATCACCGGGAAGATATCCAATATCTTTATTGGAAAGAGGAACGATCGGCCTTGCCATAAAGATCTGTCGATATAATTTACGCCGTTCAAGAGCAGCTGCGAGCGCAAGAAGCGTTTTTCCCGTCCCCGCTTTTCCGGAGATCGTTACTAATTGTATATCGGGATTAAGGAGTGCGTTCAACGCAAAGATCTGTTCTGCATTGTGCGGCGCAATTCCATACGCAACACTTTTTTCGATCTTCGTAATTCTTTGGTGTTCTGCATCGTAGGTTCCAAGTGCAGATTGTTTACCGTTCCGTAAGATAATGAATTCGTTCGGTTGAAAATGATTGGTTGGTAGCTCAGTCGGATTTACTTGATACGGATTCGAATGGAGACGTGTAAAGATTCCTTCATCAACATTTTCTACAGTGCGATGACCGGTATATAATTCTGTAAGATTCTTTACCTGATCGTTCTTATAATCCTGCGCAGGTAAACCGACCGCCTTCGCCTTCATCCGCAGATTGACATCTTTTGAAACTAGGATCACTTCACGCGACGATTGTTCTTTCGCCAAACAATATGCTGTATTTAAAATCTGATGGTCCGGTTTACTATGAGAGAACGAAGCGTGAATATCCTTATGAAAATCCTCTTCAAGACGAACAGTGATCTTTCCAAGTCCCGCACCGATCTTAATTCCACCGTTAAAGATATGGTCACCGCTCATCGCATCAACATTCCGAGCAAACTCACGCGCGTGAAAATTGATCGACTCATTCCCTTTTTTGAATGCGTCGAGTTCCTCCAACACAGTTACGGGTATTACTACATCGTGCTCCTTGAATTGATAGATACATGAACTGTCATGCAAAACAACGTTGGTATCGAGAACAAAAATTTTCTTTTTGTCTTTTCGCTCTTTTCGAACTTCTGATGATTTCGTCAAAATTTTTTGCGCCATTGCGTTGTTTAAACCCATTTAGTGAATGGAAATAGTGAATTAAATTTTCAAACCATCTCAATACTCCAAGATCATAGTCATTGCGAGCTGTTCTTTGGCGAAGCAATCTTGTTACTAAAGGATAAAGATTGCTTCGGTCGCTTTGCTCCCTCGCAATGACTATTAATTTTGTGATGGCTTTTGTAAAAAGTATATAACTTTGCTGACGAATGTTGAAATCCGGGGATTGAAAGGAAACAACTTTTGTTGTCTTTATTGGCAAGAATGGTCTCTTGTTCAAGAATAACTTTAAGTCATTGTAACAAATAGCTTGGATATACGCAAGGGGTAATAGGTTAAATTTTTGGAGGTTTCGGTGGAAATCTAATCGTAGAGTTATCTTGAGTTTAAGATTAAAACTCAAATTAGCGTCATCCAATCCCATACTTCTCCCCCATCTCGCACAAATCTTTTTCACTAATCAGTAAAAGTTCTTTTGGCATTTCTATGTTACCTAATCTTACGGGGAGAATTGTCTCTTGTAGTGTAACTCCGCCATTCATGGCGGAGTTACAAATTTCAAATAAAACAAACGGCTTTAGCCATGACGTTGAAGGTTATACGTTCTCAAAAATTCTTCAGCCTCTTCTTGGTATGTTTTCGTTCTATGATGCTCCTCTTGTCCTTGAATATATTTCCTCACTGTTTCAATCTGAGATTCACCCACCGAAGCAGCATAATATTCATCAGCCCATTCAAATTTTGTTTTGGTGATTTGGTTTGCATTGATCCAAAATGCCGATTCCCCTTTAACCAATTGAAGGACTTTTGCTATTGTCATATCAGCATTTAGTCCAAACAGGCAATGAAGATGCTCTGTAGAACCATCGATCGTATCAATGAATATTTTCTTCTCTTTGGCGTTTTCTCGAATATGTGCAAGGACGACCGGCTTTATTTCCTTCGTCAAGTACGGTTCTCTATTTTTAGTTCCCCATACTGCGTGGATCATCACTTTTACGAATGCCATATTTTTTCAGGGCTAAAGCCCATCGGTTTGGTTCGTTGGATTGACTCCGCCATAAATGGCGGAGTTATAATTACGTCAAACAAACAGAAATGATAATTTTAGTATCACATATTTTTTTGATCCCGCGAAAGTTCCGAACCTTCGCAAGGTGATTGATCTCTATTCTTTCAGCAGATACATCGGTGTAATTCCCATATTCCACCATGTGAACGAATAGATATCCGAGGTTTCTTCAATGATCTTTGCAGTCGGTTTTCCTGCACCGTGACCGGCAGAAGTTTCGATGCGGATCAACACAGGATTTGGTCCTTTGTACTTTTCCTGCAATGTTGAGATATATTTAAATGAATGAGCAGGAACAACTCGATCATCATGGTCGGCGGTTGTTACAAGGATAGCAGGATAATTCACGCTGTCTCGAATATTTTGAATCGGGGAATATTTTTTAAGATAATTGAATTGTACGGAATCGTCACTTGAACCGTAATCATTCACCCACGCCCATCCGATGGTGAATTTGTGGAATCGAAGCATGTCCATTACACCAACCGCAGGAAGCGCTACTTTGAAAAGATCAGGACGTTGATTGGTCACTGCACCGACAAGCAATCCTCCGTTCGATCCTCCCTGAATCGCCAGTTTTGACGGATTGGTGTATTTATTCCCGACCAGATATTCTGCCGCCGCAATAAAATCATCAAAGACATTTTGTTTATTGAACCGCATTCCCGCTTCGTGCCATTTCTCGCCATACTCGCTGCCGCCCCGAATATTTGCAACGGCATACACACCTCCCTGCTCCAACCACAGTAATCGAGAAGCACTAAAAGAAGGATTAATAGAGACATTGAAGCCACCGTAGCCGTACAACAACGTGGGATTATTTCCGTCAAGTAGTATTCCTTTTTTATGGACGATGAACATCGGAATCTTTGTTCCATCTTTACTTGGATAAAAGATTTGCTTCGTTTCGTAATCATTCGGATTAAAATTTACTTCTGTTTTACGAAACAACGATGACAATTTTGTTTTGATATCATATTTGTAAATAGTTGCTGGATATGTAAATGAGGTTAACGTATAAAATGTAAACGCATCTTTACGTTCACCACCGAAACCCGCAACATTGCCGAGTGTTTCGAGAGGAATTTCGTCCTCAAATTTTCCATTCAGATCATAAACATACACATGATGGCTTACATCCTTCATATATACTGCAAATATTTTTCCACCAACAACAGAAACGGAGGTTAACGGCTCAGGCTTTTCCGGAAGGATCTCCTTCCAATTCTCTTCTCCGGGATGTTCGGGATCGCAAAGAACAACTTTTTGATTTGGTGCATGACGATTCGTCGAGAGTAAAAGTTTACCGCCAATATTATCTATAATACTAACTTCATCATCAAACGTAGTTATGATCGGAAGAAATACCATTCTTTTATTAAGATCACGATAATAGAGAGCATTACCATTTGAACCGCGCTGACTGATATATAGCGAAATAAATCGTTCGTCTTCTGTAGCTCCTATACTGACAGTTCTCTGTGGATTTTCCTTGTCCTCATAAACAAGAGCATCTTTTGACTGCGGAGTTCCGATGATATGATAGTACGCCTTATGGTATGCATTCGACGTTGAAAGTTTTGATCCCGTATCGCTCGGCGTTGGATAACGTGAATAGTAGAATCCATTCCCTAACCATGTAATACCGGTAAATTTTGCCCATTCGATCTTTTCGCTGAGTAATTTTTTTGAAGCGACGTCCATAACATAGATATCGCGCCAATCAGAACCTGCTTTGGAGACCGCGTAGGCAAAATATTTTCCATCTTTATCGAATGATGTTCCCTGGATAGAAGTCGTTCCGTCTGCCGAAAGCTTGTTGGGATCGAGGAATAGTTCCGGTTTTGCATCAAGCGAGCCGCGTTGGATGTAGAGAATGCTTTGATTCTGTAATCCGTCATTCTTGTAGAAGAACCAATTTTTTCCAGAACGAAACGGTGCAGTGTATTTCGGATAGTTTAATAGTTTTGTTAAACGATTTTTTACTTTTTCCCGAAATGGAATTTGATTCAAATATCCAAACGTTACTTTATTCTGATCACCTACCCATTCTTTCACCGCTACAGCTGTATCTTGTTCCATCCAGCGGTACGGGTCTGTAACTTGTAACCCAAAATAACTATCGACGTGATCGATTTTAACTGTTTTTGGATATTGTAGCTGCGACAGCATCGTTACCGACATCGCAAGAAGAAGAAAAAATATTTTTTTCATTATGACCCTTTAATAGTTAATCAATAAAATCATTCAATCGCTTTTACAATCGGATAATATTTCCCATCGCCGAAATATTTATCAATGATATTCCAGGTTACAACACCATCTTCTGATTCCGGCTCAAGCAAATAAAATGCAAGGCGAGATAGCGGTTGATTCATCTCAACAATAACAGTTCCGGCAGGAATTGTTTGCTCGATTGTTTCAAAGATTCCTTCCAGCGTTCTCATCTTATGTTTTTGAAATTCTCGTTCCGCTGTTTTGTTTTCTCGTATCGTAAAACGCTGCACTTTCTTCCGTTGTGGTTCTTTGAGAACCGTCAACTGTATTCCATGCTCATGCAATAATGCTATCACTTCATGCAATGAGTCAGGAATGCAATACTGAATGGGAACTTTTGATTTCCGAGTTGCACGGGAAGAATAAAACTCAGCTGTGACGATCTTCTTTAGACTGTCTTCGTTCATCAAAAACATGATCTCATTGCTGTACGGATTTCGCACCTCTTTTACAGCTGCAAGAAGAATTTCTTGGGAAGGATTCGACCCAACGATTTCCGCTCTTACTGCAAGAGAATCAAATATTCTAATATTTTTGGCGGCATCATCTGCTTTTTGAATTGTCTCTTTTATCGCTTTCCAATCGGTATTGGCGACATCAAGAATATTCACAACCAATGATTTCGTTGAAGCAATTCGTTGTTTGAATGAAATATATGAGTACGATTCACTCAAGATCGCCAAACGATTTCTAAACCCGACGTAATTACTGTTGAACCGCGGCTCTGTTACCCAATAATAATATCCCGGTTTTCCCGCAGGAGTCTTTTCGAGATAATCGCCGTAACGATGAATTCGCCAATGATCTGATTCCACTCGCTGTTCAACGTTAGGAAAGAAAACATTCCGAGTATAATTATCCAGTGTTTGATCGATCACCGGATTTAACGCAAAACTATAAGTGATATGATATCCGTGAAATGATCCATTGGTTGTGTGAAGATCAATCGTTACTTGCGGATCATATTCATTCAACATCTTCACAAATGAAACTACTTCAGGTGTCTCTAATTTCATGTGATCACGATTCAGATCAAGTCCCTGTCCGTTTGCGCGCTGTCCCATTCCGGCAATCGGTCCGTGCTGCCAGGGACGATTATATAAACTGATCATATCGTTTCCGTCGGCATTGAAGATTGGAACAATCAATAACACAAGATTCTTTTTCCATTCAGCATGCTTTCCCGCCTTTAATTCCCGCAGCAATTCAAGCAGTGCTTCTTTCCCTTCAACTTCACCAGCGTGAATGTTTCCTTGGATATACACAACCAGCTTTCCTGACTTGCGAATCGTTTCTGGTTTTGTATCAGGTATATCTCCATACACGATCATCGGAAGACGTTTCCCTTGAGTAGAATATCCAAGTGAAGTCTGTTTCATCATTTTTCCATCGATTTTCAACGCATCAATAAAATCTAACACATCTTGATACCGCGATGTTTCTTCGTAATTGGATTTTTCTGGTCTGGTGCGTTGGGATGGTGAAATGGATATGCAGATGAGTAGAAGAAAAAAAATCTTTACAATTGTCATTAATCCTCTATAGATAAATTGATAAAAGAATATACTTCGAATTATTGTTCGATGCTACAACACAGCATAATTGGTTTCCCTAACATTAATATGTAACGTCATGCCCAACCTGTTCCGCTGTGCGGGATTCCTTACAGCGGAATTTCAACATCTTATACAATAGATGCTGACATTCGTTAGCATGACGAGATTATTCCAAATTAAACATTAACAGCATCATTCCGTTTGCGAGAATGAAAATACAACAGCGTTGGACAACGTAAGATAATCGGAAGTCTTCATAACGATCGAATCAGTGAGCGAACCAGCGTTGAAAGCAATCTTTTCATTTTCAACAATTGAAGGATCAACAAAGAGATCGAAATTTAAAATCGGTCTGCCAAACGGAGGAACAGAACCGGGAACAAGCGTAGTCAATTCAAGTAATTCTTCTTTTGTCGCGAATCGGATACTTTTTGTTTTACAATAATTTTTGATCTTTTTTGAGTCTGCTTTTAATGCGGCACTGATAACAAATAATTTAAAATCATTATCTACTTTCATCAACAATGCTTTCCCGCCAATCTTCACCTCTTCTCCACGCGCCACCGCAGATTCTTCAGAAGTAAACGTTGGATGATGGTGAACAGTACGAAACACGACATTTCGGTCTGCCAGAAATGCGCAGATATTTGAGTAGATATCCATCGCTGCCTTTCGTTGAATAATAATTTAAACTCTTCATTCAAAAATAGAGTTTTTATTCGTATCTTTCTACCAAAATTTCATTCAAGATTGACAAAATCATCACATTATTTTCAAGGAGTATTCTATGGCAAACAATCATTTCCCAATTTTGATCATTACCGGCAGACCGGCTGCCGGAAAATCCGAAGTCATTGATTTCTTAAAGAAATGTGACCCGATCGTTCGATTGGAGAAATTCCATATTGCAAACTTCGAAGAGCTGGATGACTTTACTTATGTGTGGGAAACATTTGAACTGGATGACCTGATGACACAAATGGGAAAGCTGCGTGTATGGAGCGATGAAAAATATTGGTTCAAGGATCAATATATCTGGGATCTGTATATGAAACGTCTTGCACTCGACTACCAGAAGAAAGTGATGAAAGATACAGAATATCATGCAAAGATGACCACTCTGGTTGAATTCGCTCGGGGCGGAGAGAATGGAATCGTCAATGCAATGTCATTCCTTTCCGATGAAATGTTGAGCAAGGCATCTCTCGTCTATATCAAAGTTCCGTATGAAGAATCAGTTCGTAAAAACCGACGGCGAGCGCGTCCCGGTCAGGAAGATTCAATTCTGTATCATTCACTTCCCGATGAAAAAATGGATTTCTATTACAAAATCAATGATTGGGAAAAGATCGAAGCAAAAAATCCGACACACATTGAAATCCGCGGCCACAAAGTGCCATACGTTGTCTTCGAAAACATGCCAGAAAAAACAAATGATCCGAAATTGATCGACGCGGAATTGGAAAAAGCGACCGCAAAACTCTGGAGCATAAAAAAATAACTTCAACGAAATATTCTGTAAACAAAAAGACACGGATGCACTCCGTGTCTTTTTGTTTTATCTATATTCCTCCGATTGACTACTTCACATCGATCTCTTTTGCCACAGCAAGTTCATGCATGCGTTTCTTTTCTGCGCGCGATAAAAATGCAACCGCAATTAAAATAAATACCAAGGAAACCCAGTCCTGAGTCTTTGGGAATTTTCCTTGGAATAGAAAATATGAAACCAATGTTGCTCCGGTTCCGGCAACAAGCGACGTTAATCGATTAACAAGCCCTGCAAACGTTGCTGTTCTTCCTTTGAACATAAAGATAAACACCGAAAAGAATGCTACAAGTCCGAATGCAAAACCGGCGATAATTGCAAACCACCAATCCGGATGAGGTATTGCTATAGAGTCCCTAAAAATAAGCATCTGTTCATTTGTTGTTTCAAACCACGTCGGTGAATGGAATAGAATATAACCTACAACGAACATCACTACTGAAGCT
>JANXZD010000452.1 GCA_025355705.1 Bacteroidota bacterium
TGGAATTAGTTCTGATGCGTCGTATCGGTTTGAACGAGGAATTGATCCAAATATTACAGCAGATGCTTCTGCTCGCGCTGCAAGTTTGATTGCAGAGATATCTGGTGGTGAAGTTGTTCACGGTATCATCGATGTGTACTCTAAGAAAATTATCCCGAAAAAAATTGTGTTAAATGCAGCACGTGTAAATTCAATTTTAGGAACAACAATTTCCTCTAAAGTGATAAAAAGAATTCTAAGTTCTCTTGAAATAAAATCGATCGCCGGCAAAGGAAAAAATACTTTACTTTGTTCCGTTCCGACATCTCGTCCCGACATTGAACAAGAAATTGATCTTATAGAAGAAGTCGCTCGAATGTACGGCTATGATAATATCCAAAATAAAATTTCCAGTGAAGTAATTTTCAATAAGCCGGATAAGAATGAATTTCAGATCAATCACATCCGTCAATGGTGTGTTGCGAATGGGTTAAATGAGATCTTAACAAATAGTTTGATTGATACATCTACGGCAAAATTATTTTCCGAAAAGATTGTTACTGTAAAAAATCCATTAAGTTCTGATCTCGAAGTTCTTCGTCCATCATTACTCTCTACAATGTTACAAACATTAGCGTATAATTTTAACCATGGATCTTCACGCTTACAATTCTTTGAAATAGGCAGGATATTTTCAACTTCACAAGACAATGGCACATACATTGAAGGATTTATCGAAAAAAATATTTTTGGTATTTGTCTATCTGGCGATGCAAATCAGCTTTCATGGAGTGAAAACCTAAGAAATGTAGATCTTTTTGATATCAAAGGTCTTGTTTTATCACTTTTGAAAAGCATTGGTCTTGACAATATTGATTTAATTTATTACAATGCACCAAGTTCTTTAACTGAAATGACCATAGCCGTTGAAATCAATAACACTTATGTCGGTTTTTTGGGGAAATGTAAGTCGGAAATTGCGAAAAGATTTAAAATCGAAAAAGATGTCTTTTATGCTGAAATAAATCTTGATGAAATTGGCAAGTTTGATTTGGATAAAAAGTATAAAGAGTTTTCAAAATTCCCGACTGTAATCCGTGACGTAGCATTTGTTGTTAAAAAAGAAATTAATGTTAGTGAGATCGAAAAAATAATTCGGAAAAGCGGTGGGGATGTAGTTACATCACTGACATTATTTGATTTATTTGAAGGAAAATCTATTGGTGAAGAGAATAAAAGCGTAGGTTTTTCTTTAAGCATTAATTCAAAAAAGAAAACATTGACCGATAGTGAAATAGAAACAACAGTGTCATCTATCGTTGACTCTGTTGTTAAAACATTTAACGCACACTTACGAAGTATTTAATGGTGGAACAAAATTTTGAACAAGATTCTCCCGATGTAATTCACGGCGTTGAAAACGCGTTAGCTTCCTTATGGGATAAAGCGAGAGAAGCATCACTGCTTATTTCTACATTGCGTGAAGAAAAAAAACGATTATTAATAAAGATCAATGAATTAGAAGAAGATCTTAAACAATCGAAAAGCGATATAGTACTTCAGCAACTACAGATTGAAAGGAACAAAGAAGTTGTTGCTTCTGATAACGCACAAAAAATTGAAACTATTGCTCTCGATGAAAATGACAAGAGGATCCTTCAACAAAAATTACGAAATATTATTTCAAAATTAGATCAATATTTAAAACCCTAATAAGTAAGTATTCTATCGGCTGACAGAAACTCACTTTTGCATTATGACAATGGACAGAAAAAGTGTACGTGTAAAAATATTCGGTTCCGAGTATCCTCTTCGCGGGGAGAGTGAAGATTTTACAAAAAAGGTTGCCAATCATGTGGACGCAATGATTACAAGTGTCCATGATAAGATTCCCGAACAACCGCCGCTTACTATTTCTGTCCTTGCTGCGTTGAACATAACTGAAGATCTTTATAAAGAAAAAGATAAAAGTTCACAACTTGTTTCATCGTTAGAATATGAAATATCTAAAATAACTAACTATCTTGATACGAGTATCAACAGCACTGAATCATAATGTAAAGGATCTGAAAAAGAGTTTAATATTATCCGCACTGTCAGCCACAGACGATATAAATAAAGAACCTATAGTTTTATTTATAGGGAGCTTAGCTCACAAGCGTAATATTACAGGCCTCACTCAAACGTAAGTTTGATTTTGCAACAAGCCTTCGGGTTTTTCACCATGCGTGAAATAGCAGACAGTGGAAGTAAGAAACGATTTGGCGGCACCCACCGTGTATAAGAAAGAGGGTTCTTTCTACACTTGTCTGAGGTTGTTGTGCGGATTTTTTATTTTAAATGGAGTATACAATGGATATTCAACAATTAGTAGTAGCAATAATCATATCAGTAGGATCTTTTTTTGCAGGTTGGTTTATCAATAGCAAAATTGGTAAAAACAAAGTCGCTTCTGCAGAAGAACATGCTAAGAAAATTCTTTCCGATGCGGAACGAGATACTGCCGCCATTCAAAAAGAGAAAATGTTGGAAGTAAAAGATGAATGGTATAAAAAGAAGCATGAATTTGAGAATGAAGCGAATCAGAAGCGGAATAAACTTCAAACATACGAGAAGCAGCTAGATACTCGTGAAGAGAATATCGACCGTAAAGTTGATTTTCTTAACAAAAAAGAGAAAGATGTTAATTTACTTCAAAAAATCAATGATCAAAAATCAACTGAATTGACCCAAAAGTTGATTGACATTGACAAATTGATTGCTGACGAAAATATCCGTCTCGAGCGAGCTTCTGGAATGTCCAGGGATGAGGCGCGAAAGCTGCTTCTTGATAATCTTGTTGATTCAGTGAAGACAGAAGCGTCACAAACTTTAAAAGATATTAGGGACAAGGTAAAAGAAGAAGCAAAACGTGAAGCTCAAAAGATAATCGTACAAGCTATTCAACGTTCCGCTGCTGACCATGCAGTAGAAACAACCGTTAGCGTACTGCAGATACAAAGTGATGAAATGAAAGGAAGAATCATTGGTAGAGAAGGGAGAAATATCCGCGCATTTGAAGCAGCCACTGGAGTAGATGTTATCGTAGATGATACACCGGAAGCTGTTATTCTATCTGGGTTTGATGCATTTCGCAGAGAAGTTGCACGAGTATCGTTGGAAAGATTGATCGCAGATGGGCGAATTCATCCTGCAAGAATTGAAGAGGTAGTTGCAAAAGTAAAGGCGGAATTGGAAGAGGAAATTATTCGAGTTGGTGAAAATACTCTGCTTGAAGTTGGACTTCCCGGTGCTCACAATGAGATCATAAAGCACATTGGTAAAATGAAGTATCGTACTAGTTATGGTCAAAATCTTTTACAGCATAGTATTGAAGTAGCATATTTATGTGGTGTTATGGCCGCTGAATTGGGGATTGATATAAATCTTGCAAAGAGAGCTGGATTGTTGCATGATATTGGAAAAACAGCGGATAGAAGCGTAGAGGGACCACATGCTATTATTGGTCTTGAAATGACAAGAAAATATAATGAAAATGCAATTATTGTTAATGCTGTTGGAGCACATCATGATGATATTCCAATGGAACATCCGATTGCTGCATTGGTCCAGGCAGCTGATTCAATTAGTGGAGCTCGACCCGGTGCAAGAAGAGAATCAGTTGAAGGATATGCTAAACGTTTGGAAAAATTGGAAGAAATTGCAAAATCATTCAAAGGTGTATCAGCAACCTATGCAATTCAAGCAGGCAGAGAGATTCGCGTTATCGTAGAACATGATAAAGTAGATGATGCACAGGCAGATCAATTGGCGCATGACATCGCTCGAAAAATTCAACAAGAGATGGAATATCCCGGACAAATAAAAGTAGTTGTTATCCGTGAAGTGCGATCCGTTTCATTTGCTAAATAAGCTATCGTATGATTTTTATTGGTATTACCGGCGGTATTGGAAGTGGAAAATCAACTGTCTGTTCACTTTTTGAAAAGAAGGGGATTCCGATATTCTTTGCAGATAGCGTCGCAAAAAACATTGTTGATTTTAATTCGGCAGTTCTTGAAGAAATTGTTGATCTGTTTGGAGAACGAGTATTAAATTCATCAAACAAATTAGATAGAAAAATTCTGGCTGAAATTGTTTTTAATGATGTAGAACTGTTGAATAAACTCAATGAAATTGTTCATCCGAGAGTTTTTGACGCTTTTGAACAATGGCGAGCGAAATATTCCACAAAAGGTTCTTATGCAATCGTTGAATCTGCATTATTGTTCGAATCTGGTATGTTTGAATTGCTCGATTATGTCTTGGCTGTCTTGACCGACGCGAATGAGCGTATTAAGAGAGTGTCTGCGAGAGATTCCGTACAGGCGGAACAGGTAATAGCAAGAATGAAACATCAAATATCCGCAGAAGAACTCCTAGAACTTTCTGATTTTCAAATCCAAAATAATGGTACAATGGATGACCTGTCTTCAAAGGTCAATTTTTTCCATATATTATTTTCCACATTAACTTCACCAAAAGAAATAGAATGAATATCAAAGAAAAAGAATCCGAATTTTTTTTTCATACGTATAAACGATTATCTCTTGAAGTTGAAAGGGGTGAACAATGTTATCTATATACGACGGATGGGAAAAAATATCTTGATATGTTTTCAGGGTTAGCGGTCAATGCACTTGGTTATGCTCATCCCGCGGTCATAAAAGCAATTGAAGGCCAAATTCGAAAATATACCCATCTCTCAAACTTCTTTATCCAGGAACCGCAATTACAATTGGCTGAGCGATTATTGAAACTATCTGAATTTGATAAAATATTTTTCACCAACAGCGGAACGGAAGCAATTGAAGGTACTATAAAACTTGTTCGGAAATGGGGCAAGCAGAATGGCAAAAAAAATATTTTTGGTATGAGCAATGGTTTTAGCGGACGCTCGATGGGCG
>JANXZD010000466.1 GCA_025355705.1 Bacteroidota bacterium
CCCGGAGATAAAAAAGTGACCTTGTATTGGGATAACAATGCGGAACAAAGTATTGATCCAATTCTTGGAAAAGATTTTGAAGGATATGTTGTTTATCGAAGCACCAATCCTCAATTTAGTGACATCAATACAATTACGGACGGATTCGGTTCGCCGATCCTATATGAACCGTTGAAGACTTCCGGCGGCAAAGTAGCGAAGTTTGATGTTGCCGTTCGACCAGAACCATTCTTTGAATCTGATACCTCCCATCTAAAGAATGGAAGATATGATGTCGGGGAAAAATTCATTGATGTGAATCTTAATGGTGTTCGCGATTCAACCGACGTCGAAGATTTTTACAAAGGATTTTCAGTGATACCATATGATCAACGAGGGATTGCGTATTACCTCGGTGATAATAGTGGTTTAAGACATTCGTTCATTGACTCGAACAATGTTATCAACGGTCAAACGTACTATTATGCAGTTGTTTCATACGATCACGGTGATATCACAACCTATCCACCGACAGAAAGTTCAAAGCGGATCAACATCGACCCAATCACATCGCAATTGGTGTTCGATGTGAACACTGTCAGTGTCATTCCTGGACCGCGCGTCAACGGATTTCTCCATCCGAAATTTGTTTCGTCTGACAAGATCGATCACCTAAAAGGAATTGCAACAGGAAATCTTCTGCTGGACATGGTCGATGAATTAAGTGTGAAAGATAATATCACGTATGATATTAATTTCAAGGATACATTGGTACAAGATAATGTGAAGACTGCGAAATTAAATTATCAAATTCTCCGTGTGACACCACTATCGAATGAGATATTTCTATTTGATACGAATAATGTCAAGATCGGCACGTTGAATATTTTACATGATAGTTTTCTTAAAGTGACGAATGCTGCAACAGGTCGATTATACACCGAAGGGATTGATTACACGATCGACACAGCGCGCGGTTTCATTCGAAAAAAACCGACTGGGGCGATGGCGCAAATTACTGGACCATTTACAATCTCCTATCGATATTATCCGCAACCTCCAAGTACATACTTTGCCAACGAGGAAGCCAATATTGTATTCGATGGATTAAAATTATATGTCAACAACGAAACACTGGACCGTGATACGCTTCGTAGCGGATTTATTATTGACAATAAGACGATAAATTTCAAGATCCTTCCTCCATCGCTCGGCGTAAAACGAATTGCACCTCTTGATATTCAATTGCAATTTACCAGTAACGATACTGATGCGACCGGAAAATATATCAATCCAGGTGACACACTGTACTCAGCATCTCCATTCCAAAAAAAGATCATTGCTCCATTCAGAATAAAGAATATTACCAAGGATTCCGTATTAGCATTGATAAAGATCGAAGCGATCTGCAGTGAACAAGGTAGTCAGGTTTTGCGAAACAATAATCGTTGGGATTGGGGAGAAGCAATCGTAGTACTCACACCCATTCCGTATCGGGTTCTTGCGAATAACACAATGTATGACGTGCAATTGAATCCGCGAGTACCGGCTGTAAAAAAGATTTCGAATGATGTGCTCAATGTGCTAACAACGAAACCATTTACATCGGCTGATAAATTCACATTTACAACCAAGGCGGCCCAGTTCAGTCCTCAATTAGCTTCAACACAATTGGATCAGATCAAAGTCGTTCCAAATCCATATGTAGCGGTGAATGATATTGAGCCTACGGATCGATTGCCCGGTACAACTCGCGGAAGCCGAAGAATTTATTTTGAGCATCTTCCGAAAGAATGTTCCATCAGAATTTATACGCTCTCCGGTGAATTGGTGAAGGAACTTTCACATTCTTCAGGGATTGATAATGGAAGAGAATATTGGGATCTGTTGAATCGTGATAATCTTGGAATTTCGTATGGCGTGTACATTGCACACATTGAGGCAAAAAGTGTTGGTGAAAAAATTCTCAAATTTGCCGTCATTAAATAGAACACATTTATGAAAAAAAATATTCTATTGAATTTCATACTATATTTTTGCGTTGGAATCATCTATGCTCAAAACGTAACGATAACA
>JANXZD010000500.1 GCA_025355705.1 Bacteroidota bacterium
TGGCTCGATCAACTTTCTAAAAAATACCAACGTGAGATAGGACGGCTCGACCAAATTCCCGATGAAGAACTTGACCAGCTTGCACGTTGGAGTTTTACAAGTTTATGGTTGATCGGTGTTTGGGAACGGAGTACGGCATCAAAACGAATAAAGCAAATAAACGGAAATTTGGACGCCGTATCGTCTGCATACTCATTGTATGATTATGAGATTGCACGAGATATTGGCGGTGAAGGATCATATCAAAATTTAAATCACCGTTGTTTGCAACGAGGAATCAGGCTTGCGGGAGATATGGTTCCAAATCATATGGGCTTATTCTCAAAGTGGGTCATTGAACATCCGGAATATTTTATTCAGTCCGAACATCCTCCGTATCCAAGTTACCGATTTACGGGAGAGAATCTTTCTGAAGATCAAAATATTGAACTCCGAATTGAAGACGGTTATTGGAGTCGAAGTGATGCTGCAGTAGTATTTCAAAGGGTCGATCACCGCAACGGAGAAGTTCGATATTTCTATCATGGTAACGATGGAACAAGTATGCCATGGAATGATACTGCGCAATTAAATTTACTGAGGGCAGATGTTCGAGAAGCTGTTATTCAAAATATTTTTCATGTTGCAAGAAAATTTTCAGTCATCCGTTTTGATGCAGCAATGACATTGGCAAAAAAACATTTTCAACGATTATGGTATCCAATGCCGGGTACATCCGGCGTTCCTTCCCGACAAGATCATAGTTTATCTCGAACAGAATTTGACCGGATGTTTCCCGTAGAGTTTTGGCGTGAAGTTGTTGATCGCTTTAATAAGGAAATGCCGCAAACATTGTTGCTTGCCGAAGCATTTTGGTTGATGGAAGGATATTTTGTCAGAACGCTCGGGATGCATAGAGTTTATAATAGTGCATTCATGCATATGTTAATGAAAGAGGAAAATGAAAAATTTCGCGCCACGATCAAAAACACATTGGAATTCAACCCGGAAATTTTGAAACGGTATGTTAACTTCATGAGCAATCCCGATGAACAGACTGCCGTTGAACAATTTGGTAAAGACGATAAATATTTTGGAGTGGCAACATTGATGATCACATTGCCGGGATTACCAATGTTCGCCCACGGACAGATCGAAGGATTCAAAGAGAAATATGGAATGGAATATCAGCGTGCTTATTACAATGAAATTCCTGATGATTGGCTGATCCATCGACATGAACACGAGATATTCCCTTTGACAAAAAAGAGATATCTCTTCAGTCAGGTGTCGAATTTTGAATTTTATGATTTCCATGATGAAAATGGACATATCAATGAGAATGTCATTTCATATTCCAACCGTGCCGGAAATGAATGTGCAATTGTATTTTTTCATAATACATTTGCTGAATGTAAAGGCTCGATAAAACATTCAACACCAAAAGCAATTGGAGAAGGTGATACAGTTCGTTCTGTTACGTTATCGCAATCTCTACAATTTCAAGGATCTGATAAAATATTCTATCGGTATCGAGACCGTAAATCAATGTTAGAGTATCTTCGTTCCGGGAAAGATCTTTCTGAACATGGAATTCGAATTGAACTAAAAGCATTCGAGTATATAGTTTTCTCAGATTTTCAAGAAATATTTGACATTACGGGAGAGTATGCACTTATCGCTCAACGATTAGAAGGAAAAGGGACTAGGAGTCTAGATTCTTTGTTAAAAGAAATGAGATTACATCCATTCCATTATGCACTAAAAAATGCTTTTGCACATTTTGATTTTATGAAATTTCCAGCAAATGCAGATGGTCTCTATTACGAGCTGGAAAAACAGTTTACTACAGTGGTACCAATAAAAGAATATTCGGATAGTATTTCGTTGAAAAATGGAAGGATTCAAAAGTTCTTTTCTTTAAAAGCCTTGGAACAAAACCGATCTTCTCAATCGTCTAAGAGTAATCATCAATTAATTGCTCAACAGAAATCTATTTCATCGGTACCTTTGTTGTTGTATTGTTTAGCAATTGAGTGGAAAAAAATATTATCCGAAAAAGATACGCTTTCTTTGTCGGTTGATATTTTCCAATTGTTGAAA
>JANXZD010000519.1 GCA_025355705.1 Bacteroidota bacterium
ATCTGCAGAATTTCTCCTTCACTCATTCTGCGGACTGAATCTGAAGTTACCTTAAGGAAATAAACATCACCATGATTCAATGAGATCATTAATCCGGTTGAAAGAAGATAATCTCCCATCAAGACGGCGATCTTATTCTTCCACACTGCATTGATGGAGGCAAGACCGCGACGCGTATCTGCATCATCAACAACATCATCATGCACAAGCGTTGCCGTATGCAGGATCTCTACAAGTGTTGCGCCGCGAAATGTACTTGGGTTGATCGTGCCGCAGGCTTTTGCGCATAAAAATACAACCACGGGTCGTATGCGTTTTCCTTTTTGTTTCACAATATATCGTGCTATCGTATCCACAAGAGTTACATTGGAACGCATGGCATTCTTAAAGAAACCGGCAAATTCTTTGATCTCGTTGTCTACCGGTTTTTTGATTGTATCTAAATTTTTTACCGCTGACAGACCCATTTATTCCTTTTCAGGCTTGGATTTTTTTTGAGCAAATTTTGAAATAAAAATGCTGACTTCGTACAAAAGGATCATTGGTGCCGCAAACAGACTCTGCGTTAATACGTCCGGCGTCGGTGTTACTATTGCTGCAACGATTAAAATGCCAACAATTGCGTGCCTGCGATATTTTCTCATAAACTCCGGTGTCAGGAGTCCAATTTTTGTGAGAAAATATGCGACCATCGGAAGTTCGAACACTAATCCGGATCCTAAAATAAGACTCAACAGAAAACTGATATATTCATCGATTGCAATATTCAATTGAAAGACATCTGTTCCAAACGTTGAGAAAAATTTGAGTGCGGTTGGAATAATAACAAAATATGCAAACGTAACTCCGGATAAGAAACAAATTGATGTGAAGAAAACAATACTGGAAGCATAGCGACGTTCATTCGGCATCAAACCCGGTGCAACAAACTTCCATAATTGATATAAGATGAATGGCATCGCCGCGATGATCCCAACAACGATGACAGTTTCCATATACGTCATCATAATGCCATAGGGAGTGAGCACTTGGGCTTTTAATCCAACAGCAAGGAGTGGAGCGAGCAATACTTGTTTGACAAGAAAATCTGCGAAATATGCCGCAATGGCTGAAAAAAAAACAACAGCAAGAGCGGCACGGAAAAATCTCATCCGTAATTCCTCTAAATGGTCGAGGAACCCCATCTCTTTTTCTTCGGTATGTGTTTGATCGTTTGGCATCGAATATTTTATTTCAAATCATTATACAATGGAAAGCCGAGACACAGATCGGCTACTTTCTTCTTTACTGATTCGTACACATCTGTCTTGCCAATATTCTTTAACACTTCGTCGATAAGATCTCCGACGATTTTCATTTCATTCTCTTTCATTCCGCGTGTGGTCAATGCAGGCGTACCGATTCTAATACCGCTTGTAATGAGAGGAGATTTATCGTCGAACGGAACTCCGTTCTTGTTCACCGTGATCCCGGCTTCATCGAGGGCTTCTTGCGCATCTTTACCGGTAATATTTTTGTTTCGAAGATCAAGAAGCATCAAGTGGTTATCTGTTCCATTAGAACAGATCATATATCCTTTTGACATCAAATGTGAAGAAAGTGCTTGAGCGTTCTTAATGATCTGCTGAGCGTAGATTTTGAAATCAGGCTGTAATGCTTCTTTGAATGCAATTGCTTTTGCAGCAATAATGTGCATTAAAGGTCCGCCTTGAATTCCCGGAATCACCATTGAATCCAGCAGTTCCGAGATCATTTTCGTTCTGCCTGATTTTGGGGCAACAATGCCAAATGGATTTTCATAATCTTTTCCAACAAGGATAATACCGCCTCGTGGTCCGCGCAATGTTTTGTGTGTAGTAGATGTTACAACATGACAGTGAGGAATAGGATCATTCAATAGATCAGCGGCGATCAGTCCGGCGGGGTGAGCAATATCGGCAAACAGAAAAGCGCCGATCTTGTCGGCAATTTCACGAAATTTTTTATAATCGATATTTCGTGAGTACGCGCTTGCACCAACGGTGATCAGTTTCGGACGTTCGCGTTTTGCAACATCTTCGACTTCGTTATAATCAATAAAACCCGTTTCTTTAGAAACACCATAAGCAGAGAAATTATAGAGTTGTCCCGAAAAATTTACTGATGAACCGTGAGTCAGATGTCCGCCGTGGGAAAGATTCATTCCCAATACTTTATCACCCGGCTTTATGAATGTGAAATAGACCGCAGTATTTGCCTGAGAACCTGAATGAGGCTGCACGTTAGCATATTCGGCGCCGAATAATTTTTTTATACGATCACGGGCGATATTTTCAACAACGTCAACATATTCGCATCCGCCGTAGTATCGTTTTCCGGGATAACCCTCGGCGTATTTGTTTGTAAGAACTGTCCCCGCTGCTTCGAGAACTGCTTCCGATACAAAGTTCTCCGATGCGATCAATTCCAATTTTGTATTTTGACGATTCTGTTCGCTCTTGATTGCAGAATATATCTCGGAATCGAATTGCTGGATATGGTTCATAGATTTTTGTTATGGTAGTTGATAATGTATCGAAAAAGATGTTGATAGAATGCAAAACAGGTGAAAATAGATTATCTTCCGGTGAGGGAATGAATCTTTTCGACTCTTCGTGTGTGCCTTCCGGCTTCAAAATTAGTGTTCAGGAAAACCTTGATCATATCTTCTGCAACACCCCATCCGACAAGACGTTCGCCAAAACACAGGACATTTGCGTTATTATGTTTCCTCGAAAGCTCTGCCGCAGTCACCGACTCACACGCTGCCGCTCGGACACCTTTATGTTTGTTAGCAACAATTGAAACACCGATTCCTGTACCACAAACAAAAATGCCATTCTCGCATTCTCCGTTAGAGATCGCTACGGAAGCTGCATGGGCAAAATCAGGGTAATCGACTGAATCGAGAGAATGAGTTCCAAAATCTTTGAATTCAAGATTCAATTGTTTAAGAAATGATTTTACTCTTTCTTTGTAATGGAATCCTGCGTGATCGCTGGCAAGTGCTATCATACTATTCTCGTAATGATACAATGGTTGGTAAAACGATTGTTACTCAATTTCCGGTTGAATGAACATTATCTCAGAAGCTGAAACTGAAACAGTGAACCGTAACAGGGTATCTTTGATCAAGGAAGATGACGTCGTTCCTTTGATTCCGTATTCAAGTGCAAGGTGCATTCGAGTCTCAGCACTCATGGGAAAACTCATCCCTGCTGACCCAAACATCTCGTTAATGGAGTTGCCGTTCAATTTCAAATTTGTCATTCGGTAATATCCTCCGAATCGGTATGAAAGCCGTTTGAAGAAATCATCGCCGATAAAATCCGATTGAGGCAGGAATTCTACTCCGGCACCGACCCGAACGCTATTTTGAATTTCAGCGGGGTGAATGCCTTCAATGGTAAAGTTATCCCAATTCTGAAAATGAACATCTGCAGCATAGACCATTTTATTTTTTAGATATGCAAGTCCAAATGAAAACCCTGCCGGAAGATTGATCGTTTTATTGATCGATGATATTGTGTCCTGGTTTGTGGAATAATTACGCAACAGCTGATCGTCGTAATAAAGAGACGATCCGCTGAACAGTGTAAATCCTACGTTCATTTCTTTTGTATCGGAAAATCCGAGTGCTTTATCGATGCCGGAATAAATTCCGCCAATCGTCAATCCAAATCCGCCGAGTGATTTTGTCTGTCTATATGATCCGCCAAAAAATTCTGCCGAATTGAAATCCACTTTTTGATCGTTGTAAATCGAACCAAATAAATAGTGCGTTGTCAGCCCGATAGAGATATCAGGGTTGACAGCATACGAAAGGCTCAACTGTGCCGATGTAATTCCACCACGTCCTTCAAAAGTCTGAGTGGTGCCGCCGTAGGAAGTATCGCTTCGTTGTTGTTCATAGGCAACAGAAGAAAATGGAAGAATGCCAAAAGTCAACACCATTTTTTTGGGTGTGTACACGGGGAAAGCAAGTGCGAACGAATTGATATTACCGGTGCCAAAGAGAGAAGCACCAGACGCATCCTCTGAATTATAATTTTTATATTGATATGACACGGAAAGGATCGTGTGGGCAATATTCAATGTAGAAGCAGGATTCGCAAGATTGATGTGTGTTTCACCGAATGTTGCGATACCAGTACTTCCCATTCCGATATTTTTACCGCTGACGAATGTATTGATCTCGCCAACCCCGTAGCGAGAATAGATGGAACCTTTTCCGGCAAATACGAATGATGTCATCAAAACAAGAAGAAGGAATTTTTTCATGATGTCTATTTCTGTGAATAGGTAATTTTAATTTTTGGACGTTTCGTTGTATCAGCTGCAGTTGAAGAAAAGAAGACAGCCTTTTCTGCACTGCTGTACTCTGCAGCCCATCGCAGCGTTAATCCATAATTTGGTCTGAGGCCGTTGACCCATCGCTGAACGATATTTGAGACAACAAATGAATACACGGGTGATTGGTTCGCGACAATTTCTTTTCGATAACCAAAGACGTAGATCGTTGAATCAGATCGATCAACAACGGAACTGTCCATTCCCAATAAAGCGATAACAGAGTCAGGAGAATAACCGCTGAATGAACTTGCCGC
Source organism: Bacteroidota bacterium (assembly GCA_025355705.1). GTDB lineage: Bacteria > Bacteroidota > Ignavibacteria > UBA10030 > UBA8401 > UBA8401. The sequence continues at coordinate 4,626 of JANXZD010000519.1, forward strand.
TGAATCGAGTGTTAATTCTAAGATCGCCCTGTTGACGGTCGGCTTTTTTGCCAACGCGCTGAAGTTGAAATTTATTTTCGATCGAATACCGAATGCTGCACGAACGGTGAGCAGGGACAGTATTGGTGCAGCAGCAAATTTTGACACAAAGGTATCTTCCCCGGAAATGAATATGACCGAATCACGTGTTCCATTCTTGGTATACTTTATTAGTAATCGCGGATAGATTCCGGATAATGAATTGAATGTTGAAAATCCGATCAGACCGGTGGGAATTGTTCGTGCTTGGAGGGTAAATCCATAATATTGATTGTGATTTCCTGAGTCGATGTAGGTATCTGCCCAACGACGGAAATAATCCTTCTTTAATTGTGCTGTTACCGTAGAACCATAATTCATTGAATCTTTGAATGTTCCCAGAATACTGTCGGCAGAAACGATAAGTAATGAGAGCGAATCGTAGGTGAATGTGCTTTGTGACCACGATGTTTCGATTTTTTTGATATCAAATTCGATCATGGGTGCGGACGGCAGCATACGATAATTGACATACAAACCAAGCTCGACTGTATCTATCTGGGCGCCTTTCAGTGAATCAATAGTTCCATCAGGAATGAACTTATATAGTGAAATTGCTTCATCATTATTCGGCAATCGTCCGGCAAGGTTTGTGTTCCCAAATCCGGTTGCATAGGCAACTCGATAGGTCATATCGGAAGATGAAGTGAACACGGTATCGATGATAGAAAAAATATCATCGGGTTTGAGTATTGAATCATTACCGATGTTTTTCGGTTTTTCGGCACAACCAATAAGAAGTAGAATGAAAGAGAAGAGTTGAGCGAGCAAAAGTTTTTTCATTGTTTCAGTTTTGATTTAATAAATTGAACTGCATCGAAAAGATCGACAGCATAATAATCCCGAATATCCGCGCAAAGATCTTTTTCTTCCGCACCATATCCGGTAGAAACTTGTATTGCAACTGCACCGACGGACTTTCCGGCTTGAACATCAACTAGTTTGTCTCCAACAATAAATGAGCGCTTCAAATTAAAGCCAAATTTCTTTTTTGCTCTGAGCAGCATTCCGGGTTTTGGTTTGCGGCATTCACAATCTTTTACATACGGTGCAATGCCGTCAATAGGATGATGCGGGCAGTAATAGTATGCTAAGATCGTTGCACCATAGTGGTGAAGCATTACATCCATAGCAGAATGCACACGGTGCAGATCATCCTCGGAATATAACC